>CADARG010000009.1 GCA_902790255.1 uncultured Pseudomonadota bacterium
ATTCTTAATTTTGAGGGATATGTCACTCCTCTCTTCTGAGAAATATTTTGAATCATATTTACTGTTTGCTGTGCGACGAATTCAGTCTGCGAGTAATATCTTTTTATCTTCACCAAATCGTGAATATAAAATAGCAAAATGATTAAAATCGGCATGCAAACTGCAAATTCGATTAGGATTGCTCCGCAATTAGCCATACGAAATCTCTGAATCAGTAATTTAAATTTAAAAACGAACTCAGTGGCAAGAGAAACTACTCCCTCAGTTTTATCGTAGATTGCAAAAGTCAATTTTTCGCAGAGATTTTTCGATTTCCTTATAAATTTTTGAGTTAATATTTTTGCGAGATTTAAATTTTTATAAAAGTAATTGTTTGATTTTTTTCGGTTTTTTAGGCTCTTACCCCCCCCCGTCAACTACCTTTTTGGCAAGCCACTTCATTACATGCTCCTTATTACAAAAACTAATATACTCTCATTTTTGCAATTATTCGTTAACAAATCGTTAATTTTAAGGGAGGTAAAATCCTTACATCCACAAAAATTTTAATATTTCTATTGTTTTGTTAAGAAAACTTGCTATCATAACCAGTGTTGAGCGGGTATAGCTCAGTGGTAGAGTACAACCTTGCCAAGGTTGGTGTCGTGGGTTCAAATCCCATTGCCCGCTCCAGATTTCCGGGTGTGTTGCTCGTGTGTTTCTTCATGCCGGATTTTGTTCTTTGATTTTTCTCAATTTTTGTATTTTTATCTCTGTTGAATTTTATTAAAATAAAGATGTTTTATTGAGAGTAATGAAATGCAAACAGAAAATGTTTTAATCGCAAGAATTTGTCACGATTTAATAACTCCGTGTAATGCCATTAATTTGGGGTTAGAGGCCTACGAAATGTCGGAGGATAAGGGGTTGTTGTCCTGTATAAGAGACAGTGCGTCCAAAGCAAACGTGATTTTGAAATTTATGCGTGAACTTTTTCTCACTAAGGAAGAAGGATATAGATATCCCGTAGATTTTATTCAAAAATTGATTTTGGAATTTTTGAGAATATATAACATTGATTGTAATTTCGTTGCGAATGATAAAGATTTTCCGTGTTCCTTGGGACAAATAATTCTGTACGACAGTGCTATTATGAAAGAAATTATGCCGATGGGCGGAAAGGCTATGTTTAATGTCAGTAACGATTACATAAACATAGTCTATACAGGAAACAGTATTGTTGAGTTGGATACTTTTCCTCCCCAGGAATTAACTTACAAAAATGTGTTGAGATTCAAGTTGTTGGAGCAGTTGCGCAATTTCGGTTTTTCCGTTACTTGTTCGCTTGAAAGAGGTGAAGGAAAAATCATGCAAATCCGTAACGCATAATTCGGATTCACATTGCTATATTGTAAGAATAGAATATAAACAAGTTGAAGCTGGCCTAAAAAAAACGGGAAGAAATCTTATTAGGATTTCTTCCCACGTAGTTTTTTAAAAGAATACTCTAATTACTTTTTACCGTATACTTTTATTAAATGCCAGCCGAATTGAGTTTTAATCGGTTGAGAAACTTCTCCAACTTTCAAAGTGAAGGAAGCATCTTCAAATTCCTTTACCATGGCTCCTCTTCCAAAAAACCCGAGGTCACCACCGTTAGAACCTGATGGACACTTGGAGTAAGTTTTTGCTGCATCTTCAAAGGACACCTCTCCAGCTTGAATTTTGGTAAGCAATTCTTTTGCTTTCTCTTCGGTGTCAACCAAGATATGTTTTGCTGCGACTTGCGTTACTTCCGACATCTTATCCTCCTTTTTCAAATTCGCTGACCCCTGAAATTTTGTTGAGCCGTCAACGACTTCCGTTGCACTTATCCAACTACAAGAGTACAAACACACCATAATAAACAAAGATCTAATAAATAAGTTCATAATTCACCCCTCCTAGTTCAGGCTAGAATATAAAATCATTAATTGCAACAAATTTTTAGATTAGCTGATTTTTTATTTTTCAATTTTATTGATTTATTAACCTTTCTTATCTAGAGTATTCGTAGAGAGGCGTGGGGATTTGTTTGCAATGTATATCTCTGTGGCCAAACTATAGAAAGGGAGCTGTCCCTGTTCAGATCGTGGTCTGATTATATGGCACCCACCTGGGGACTTGCCACACGCGGATTCCTGGGCGACGGTTTCCAGGCCTCTCTTTTTTTCAATATATCATTTTGCAAAGCAGAGCTTTTTCAGTTTAACAAGACAAGAATACAACTGCTTGAGTTGTCAGGCATAAAAGTTGCGGAGTATGAAGATAGGATTATCTCAACATCTTCTCCGGAGCTTCAATTCCAAGCATATCTAATCCTTGAGTTAAGACTTTCTTGATGATTCGACAAAGTTGGAGACGAGAGATGCGAATAGCGTTATCGTTTTCTCCGTTAATTGGTAGTTCTGCATAGAGGTTGCTGAATTTTTGAGACAGTATATAGATATATTCGCTGATAATTGACGGTTCTCTTGCTACATAAGCCTGCTCTAAAGATTCAGAAAATCTGTTCAATTGAAGAAGAATATCTCTCTCGATCTTATGAGAGATTTTCAGTTCATTCGGATTTGCGGTCGCAAGATTTTCATTCGAATCTTTGTTTAAACTTTTTTCTAATATCGAATTTATTCTGGCGATTGCATATTGAACATAGGCTCCAGTCTTTCCTTCAGATTTCGTGAAATTCTCTGTGTCGAAAATATAATTTGATGTACGCAGATTTTTTAAATCCTGAAATTTAAGGGCACCAATTGCGATTTTGTGAGCCTGATCCTTGGTTTCCTCATTAATGACTGATAACTCTTCTTTGGCTTTGTTTTCGGAAAATTCAATCAAGTCTTTCAAATTCATCACATTTCCCTCGCGGGTTTTGAAAGGTTTCCCATCTTTGCCGTTGACTGTGCCGAAAGCGATGTGCTCAAGCGATGTGGTTTCTTTTGTGTATCCTGCAAGCCTTGCGACCGTGAATACCTGTTGAAAATGCTCCTTCTGGCGGGCATCAACAACATACAGAATCGCATCCGGATTATAGTTTTCCATTCGTTGAACGATAGTTGCAAGATCCGTTATGGCATAAGTGTAAGCGCCGTCTGATTTTCTTAGAATTAACGGAGCCTTTTCCTGCTTCGAATCATGACAATCCATTGGTACTATTATTGCGCCATTGGAATGTACGGCAATATTTCTCTTCAGCAAATCATCTACGATTTTCGGAAGCAGGTCATTAGTATCACTTTCCCCGAGCCATAGGTCGAAGGACACCCCGAGTTTATCGTAGTTTTTCTTAACGGCTTCAACGGATTTGTCTCGTAATATTTTCCACAATTTTTTATAAAGTATATTTCCGTTTTGAAGCTCAAAAGTAGCAACTCTGGCTGATTCTTTGAATTCGTCATTGGATTTGAAGTTTGCGTTGGCTCTTTTATAAAGCGCAGAAATTTCCGAAATTGTCATGTCAAAATTTTCGAAGTTATCTTCGAATGATTGGGGATTTTCTTGTTTTAATTGAGTGATAAGCATTCCGATCGGCGTTCCCCAATCTCCGAAATGAACATCTCCTATGACTTCGTTTCCGCTGAGTTTCAGAATGCGTTTCAGACTTTCTCCGATAATGGCAGAGCGCAAATGACCAACGTGCATTTCTTTGGCAATATTCGGTCCTCCATAATCTAGCACGACCTTTTTCCCGAATTTTTTGGGGGAAATGTTGATTTCGAGCAATTTGTTATCGGAAAAAGTGACGTTGATAAATCCCGGACCATCGACTGTAACTTTGGAAAAAGCGGGATCTTTTATGAGAAAATCCTTGATTTTATTGGCTATTTCTATCGGAGATTTTTTTACGATTTTCGCTAGAGGCATTGCAACATTTGATTGATAATCGGAAAGATCAGGGCGATTAGAGATTGAAACCAGCGTGTTTGAAGCATCATAACCCAGTTGCTTCAAAACTTTTACAATTGCAGAATTCAAATAATCTTTTAAATGCATTTTATCCCCGTCATCATAATTTCAGAAAATAGCTGCAACATTATATATAAATAGTTGCAGTTCGACAATCGTTATAATATCATTTTGACTCGTTGGGTTCCAATAATGCAAAGGGTATTAATGTGCACAGAAGAGATTTGATAGAAAAGTTAGAAAAATATCGTTCGTTTTATGATTCGGAAGAGAAAGATCGGAAAGCTATTTTAGATTTCGTGAAATCAAACGAAAATTGTTTTGAAAGGTCGAATATGTCGGGGCATATTACAGGATCTTGTTGGTTGGAAGATTATGACGGTGAGAAATTTCTTATGACCGAACATAGAAAATTGAAAAAGTGGTTGCCGTTAGGAGGACATGCGGATGGAGATAATGATATAATCCGAGTGGCTATGAAAGAGGCCCATGAAGAATCGGGTTTGGAGAATATAGAGTTAGTATCTGCAGACATCTTTGATTTGTCCATTCATTTTATTCCTGAATATAAGGGAGTGCCGGCACATTATCATTATGACATTCGGTTTCTGTTGCGAGCCTCAAAACAGGGGGAGCAGATACAGATATCCGACGAGTCAACAGACCTTGCGTGGTTTTCAGATCTTCCTGAAAGTAGTTTAAAATCGGATGGAGAAGTTTTGACCCGTATGTTGAGTAAGTGGAGGAATTTTCACGAGTTCCGAAGAATTTGTGCATAATTATTTTTGGAGAAAATTCAGTAATTTTCTTGACAATAGAATTTATGTGTAGTAATAGCTATACTCGAAAGGGAGTTTATTTTATGAAAGTTGTAAATTCGTTGAAAACGATTAAAGCCAGGCACAAAAATTGCCGTATGATCAGACGCAAGGGGCGTGTGTATGTGATTAATAAAACAAATCCTCGTTTTAAAGCGAGACAGGGTTAATTTTTTGGTTTTTTCATTTAACAATAATAGGTAAAATTTAATGTCAGAAGAGTTAATTGCTCAGGAAAAAGGCTTTGCGGAGCTTTTTGAAGAGTCCTGCGAGAAATCTCTGTGGGAAAATAAGGTAGTAAAAGGAAGAGTGGTCGCTATTGATAGCAATTTTGTGACCATTGATGTGGGTTTGAAATCCGAAGGTAGAGTTGCTTTGTCCGAATTCAATTACAACGGAAATGCTGAGTTGAAGGTGGGCGATGAGATTGACGTATTTATTGATCGTTACGAAGACAAAAGCGGAAGCATAGTATTAAGTCGTGAAAAAGCTTTGCGAGAGGCTGCTTGGGATGATCTTGAGAAATCTTTCAAAGAAGGTGCGAACGTAATGGGGACCATGTTCAACCGCGTAAAGGGTGGATTCATGGTAAATTTGGGCGGAGTTACAGCTTTCCTTCCAGGAAGTCAGGTTGATGTGCGTCCAGTAAAAGATATAAGTCCGTTGATGGGAATTGAACAGCCGTTTTTGATTTTGAAGATGGATAAGCAGCGTGAAAATATCGTGGTTTCTCGTAAAGGAGTTCTTGAGGGGGCGAATGCCGAGGAGAGAGCTAAGATAATTGAGAAGTTAGAAGAAGGACAGGTTCTTGATGGTGTCGTTAAGAATATCACCAGTTACGGAGCCTTTGTCGATATCGGAGGAGTGGACGGTCTGTTGCACAATACCGATATTTCCTGGAAAAGAATTAATCATCCTTCTGAGGTCTTAACTCCGGGGCAGGAAATTAAGGTAAAAGTTATTAAATTCAACAAAGAAACCAAGAGAATTTCTCTCGGAATGAAACAATTGGTTGCTGATCCGTGGGAAGGGGTTGATGTTGAATTTACTGTCGGCTCGAAAGTCAAAGGAAAAGTCACTAACGTTACGGATTACGGAATTTTCGTTGAGGTTAAGGAAGGTGTCGAAGGACTTGTTTACGTTTCCGAGATTAGCTGGAAGAAGAATGTATCGCCGTCCAAGGTTGCAACCGCAGGAGAAGAGATAGATGTTCTTGTTCTCGATGTAGATGTTGCCAAGAGACGTATGGGACTTGGAATCAAGCAATTGCAGGATAATCCGTGGACGAAATTAGTAGAAGAATTCCCTGTCGGAAAGGTGTTCGACAGCGTCATTTCAAATATCGCCGAGTTCGGTTTGTTTGTGAAGGTTGCAGATGACATCGACGGTATGGTTCACATCAATGATATCTCTTGGGAAAGAGTCAAAGATGAGGATTTTGCAAAGTTTAAAAAAGGCGATGCCGTTACCGTAAAGGTTCTTGAAGTTGATTCTGATAAGGAGAGAATTTCTCTCGGGATGAAGCAATTGACGGAAAATCCTTATGGTGATTCAGATGTCGATGTGAGGAAAGGTGTCGTTGTGACTTGTGTTGTGACTGAAGTTAAGGAAGACGGCCTTGAGGTTACCTTGCCGAATGGCGTACATGGGTTTATCAAGAAAGCAGATCTTGCAAAGGACCGTCAGGATCGCAAAACAGATCGTTTTGCGGTGGGCGAAAAAGTCGATGCAAAGATTACTTCCGTGGATAAAACCGGAAGAAAAGTCGGATTGTCCATTAAAGCTCTTGAAATTGAAGAAGAGAAGCAAGTTATGGCTGAATTCGGGTCTTCCGATAGCGGAGCAAGTCTCGGAGATATCCTTGGTTTGGCTATCAATAAGAAGTCTGACGAATAATTTCTTATTATTGAATTCTATTGTAAATCTATGGCCTCGCTTCGGCGAGGCTTTTTGTTTATCTCAAGGCGTCTGAAAAGTTAATTCTATTAAAATGTTGTTTGCGGCATAATAAATTCTTTCCGAAGTTAATTTGTTTTTAATTATTTTTTGATATCGTGGTATCGGTTGAGGAGTATGAATGTGAGAAAAATTTGCGCAATTATTGCGGCTTTTTCAATTATATTACATGCACAAACAAAGGAAAGAGAGACAATTTCCGATGTTCAAGTTACCTTCAATGAGCAATATAAAAGTTTTGATAAAGCATTTTCTGACCAATTTAAAAACAAAAAAGATATATGGCTCGTATTGGGAAATCGTGGGGCAACAAATTATTATAGAGAAAGATTTTCTAAGAATTGGATTTTTTGGGACAGTTGTTCATCTTCTGATAGCCTTGGTATATCAGGAAATTTTTTAGATCCGAAAAATTGGAAGCGAGTTTCAGCATTACTTCCCAAAAAAGTAAACTATATCGCGGTCGATTTTAATGATTTGTTGAGTTATCCAAAACGAAACAATGTTATAAAGGCAGCTAAGGACGTTCTTAATTCGGAAGGTATTTTTTGCATAGAAGATATCTATGATAATCGTAAGAAGCAATTTCAACACTTTACTGATAAAGATTTTGAGCAATTATCTGAAGATTTTGAAATAGAATATGTATACTGGGATGGTTATATTTCCTCACTTCCTTATACCAGTGACCAGAGTGCAAACAAGAAAACCGATATGTTCAAAGGACTCGAGATGATGATTTTGCGTTTAGCTGCAGCTAATTCCAAAGAGAAAAAAAAAATACTCCCATATATTACACCCAGGATTCAGTTAAAGCGATTGATACGAAACTACGAAGAAGATTTGGAGAAAGAAAAACATATCGCAGAAATTATTGAAAAAGAGAAAAAAGAGATAGAAAGTCTTAAGAAAGATGTTGATAATTTTTCGAAGATAGTAAGTTTTTCCGGTAACGTAGGTAAAAAATTTGAATCTCTCACTAAAAATATTAATGTTCTCAACAAAGGTGCTGATTATTTAACAACAGTTCGGCGATCAGTAATAAACAAATTATCAAAGGTCGTAAACAAAAGCAGCGATGACTCTAAAGGTTTAAAAGAGCAGCTGGAAGAAAAAAAGAGTCAGTTGGCAGATCGTGAAAAAAATCTTGCTATGTTGCAAAATCAGTTGGATCTGATAAAGAATTATATCAAAGATAGTACTGATAAAATTTTGAAGCACAATAATGAAGTCTTTTCTGGATTTAAGAGAGACAAATATCTCAAATCATATGTAGCGTATAAAAAAGAAAAATTAGAAGATATTATTTCCGACAGCAAGAATACTGATAATGATTTTTGGGCGGAATACGACAGTTTTTGGAATTCAATTTCGGATACTGAAATTTTAGCAACAGAACTGGAAAAGAGCTGGTCTCCGGATATTCTCATCCAAAATATTGTTTCTCTTGAAACAATAAAATCCGATGCAGAGCAAAAAATATCGGACACGAGCAGGATAATGATATTATTTATTAAGAAGTAACTTTCCTTGAATTTTTATTTCGAAATCATCGCCAATGTACTCCCAAACCCAGCTCCGAACAGAATGATTCAGAGCTAATATAGTTAAAAGTCTCCAACTGAATCGGAGACTTTACTTAGATTTCATTTGGAGAGCGATCTTTGATGAAATAAGATAATATAATTCCAAATCCTAAGAAGGCCAACACCCAAGCCAGCCCCCATCTGAAATCGCTGAGCGTGTAGACAGGAAGACCGTTCTTGGTGATTCCATTCCAGAAATATTTCACAGTACCTCCGACAGCCGGCAGCAATATAATTCCGCTGACCATGCTCATCATGTTTATGAATCCGGTTATAGTTGCTCCGATGGATTTCGGGAAAAGTGCAAGCCCCAAAGGATAGGCCAACATAGATCCGCAAGAAAACCCGGTAATAAAGAATAAAATGAATAACGCGAAAGTATTCACGTAGCCACTGAGATATACGATTACAAACAGCGACAAAAATGCACCAATTACCCCGATGATCATCGGCTTTTTAAAGCTTCCGCAAACAGTCGCAGCGTAAGCGAAGACAGGGGAACCTATCACGACCCCGAGATAGAGCATATTATTCGCTAGCGCAGACATTTCAGGTGTTAACCCGTAAGCGACCTTGATGAACATCACACCCCACATATCTCCCAGAGCGCTCAGCGGGGCGTAGACCGCCATTGTCATTAATCCCAACACCCATGCTTGTTTTGAGCAAAGAACAAGTTTCAAAGATTCAACGAGGCTAATCTCTGTATTTGATTCGGCAGACTCCGTTTCAGTGGCATGTTCTTTTGAGACATTCGCATCCTTATCTTTGTCTTTAACAATAAGCCAAATCAGCGCCGCCAAACCGACTCCGACGAGGCAGTAAACTCTTATGACATCAATCCAATTATGAGATCTGACTATGTAAGCAACTCCCGGTCCTCCAAGAACGGGCCCCAAGCATCCTATGGACATGGTCAGAGACGTCATAATCGCAACTCTTCCAGCATGAAACCACTGGGTAATTGCTTTTACTGCGAGCACAAAAGCGAAAGCTGACCCAAATCCGATCAACATTTCACCAAATCCCGCTACGTAGCTATTGGATGTTAATATCAAAATAAACAATCCGAGCGAACAAATCAGCGTTGCTAATGTCGCCACCCATTTTGTGCTGTATTTGTCGACAATAATTCCGGCAGGTATCTGCATCAGAGTATAAATCCAGTAGTAACAACTACCCAATAAACCAATACCGGCAGTGTCGATATTGAAGTATTGCATGAACTCATTTGTCAACACTGTGATAAACGACGAACGTGCGATAAATTGATAAAAATAAAACGCAGCAAGTGTCAACCATATCATCAAAGACAAATAACTATTTCGTTTCGTAGTGTCACTCATAAAAAATTACCCTATACCCTCTCTAGGCGGACTCTAGCATATTTAAGTAAAAAATCAAGAATTTTTGAAATAGCTTTACTTTTGATTAAGGAATTATGTGCGAAACTGCGATGACGGGAGGATATTATGAAGTTTTTAGTGATTTTTGTTGTATTTCTCAGTTTTTCGGAGATTTTTGCGGAGACTGCGACCATGTCAGCAGTTATGGGTTTATCAGCGGCGAATTCCTTGGATAGCATTACAAGCCGAAAGAAAAAAGGTTGGATTTCTTCATTTTTTTCAGATGATGATTTTGATTTGGAAGAAGTAATGGTTATCACAAAACCCGACATGAATAATCATGGAGCAATGAAAGCTCATATGGTTATAGTGTATGATAAAGAATTAATGCGGGAATTAAGCTCGATGACATCTTATCGTTATTTCGAAATGGTTGATCAGCTTATTAAAGATTATCCGGACAAAATGAAGATATATTCTTGGAATTTGATTGCGGAAGATAGAATCAGAAGGTGGCAAAAAATCGATACGTTAAAGGGGACTATGAGTCCGTTGGGCGGTTTTGTATTTGCGGATTATCATGACAATGTGGGAGCGCATCGTGCCAGAATTCCGAATTATGCAAAAATAAAAATTACATTTGAACGTTCCGATTTTGTAATTGATTATGAAGACAAAGAATTAGATGACGGAGAAATCAATATTACTGAGCACAGAGAATCGGATGATGACAGCAGTTGGTTTTAAATAATTTTCTGCCTATATTGAGAATTCGCGATTTTTCCTGTATTCTCGAACTCGCGTGCGGTCGTAGCTCAGGTGGATAGAGCACAGGATTCCTAATCCTGGTGTCGTGAGTTCGAATCTCGCCGACCGCACCATTTGCTTTTTGTTAATCAACATCTGATAATGTAGTTTCGTTATAATGGGTGGACGGAATGGTTATAGTCGGTAGAAATAGTAAGTATTATCTTGATTCATTCAAAAAATTGGACAAAGGACAGGCCAGCTGGAATTGGGCTGCGTTTTTCTTTCAGGGTATGTGGATGTTTTATCGCAAAATGTACCTTTACGGACTTTTTTCTCTGGCGTTCGATTTTGTGACATTTTTCATAATTGTGTCATCTCCATCAATTGGTACAACATTAGGGTTAGGTTTCATTTGCAACATTGCTTACAAATGCCTCTACGGATATTTCGGAAATAGAATTTACTACAGCGTCGTTAAAGAAAGAATTGCCGACGGATATCACTTAATGGATCAATATAAGTCAACCTCAAAGTCTTTGGCGATTTTATTTATATTTCTTCCTGCAATTTATTTTTATTATTTTGCTGATATTTTGGCAAATGAGAAGTATTTCAGATCTACGCCTCGTGGAGATAATTCTGTGAACGAAGTAAATATTCTGAAATATCTTGAACAGGACAAGCAAAATCATGTTCAGGGGAAGATAGCGATTGTAATTAGCATTGTTTTATATTTTATGTCATCTTCGTTTATGGTTAGTTTTTTCGAAAGCAAATGTCGGAGTTATACCCACAACCGGCTTTCAACGACAACAAGTGATCATATCTCAATATTGGATTAAATAAGATTTGTGTTGTAGTGGATTTCGATCGAAGTCAGTTATCGGTAAGTTATTTGGAGATGTTTTCCAGGCTTACCTTAACCTTTATTTAACAAAAATCTGTGAGAATGGAAGCAGGAGAAAAAAGTACTACAGAAAATTATGGGCAGAATCGGAAGATTAAAAAGAAATTGCGAGATGATCGACGAAGTAAGACAAAGAATAGTAGAATCGAAAAAGTTTGACGGTGGGGTTATAATGTCTCTGAATGTAATTTGACTTTAATAGATAGATATTTAAAGGAGAAGAAAGAAAAATGAATATAAAAGTAAAAATATTAGGTTTAATCGTGGTTGTTCTCGCATTTGTTGCTTATTATGTGATGACGGCGTGCGAGAAAGATCCTTTTGAGTTGACTCTTCACGGAAATGTTGAAATTCGGCAAGTGACAGTTGGTTTTCAAGTTTCAGGAAAAATTCTTTCGATGAACAAAGAAGAGGGGGATACGGTAGCAAAAGGAGAAATTATTGCAGTTTTGGATGATACTGACTATAAAAATTCTCTGGAAAAAGCTGATGCCGATGTAAAAAAGGCCAGAGCGATAAATCGTGAAGCAACTTTGAAATATGAAAGAAATGGCCCGTTATGTCTCAACAATGTTTTAGCTAAACAAGACTATGATACTTTACTCAGCAACAAAGATCGTACCGAGGCGGATTATCTGGCGGCGGTTGCGGCTCAGAATTTGGCTAAAAATCAGTTGAAATATACTCAAATTCATTCTCCTGATGATGGAATAGTCACAACTCGTATACAAGAGCCGGGATCGATAGTTACGGCAGGACAAGGAATCTATACCATTTGTAAAAATCGTCCGATGTGGGTGCGCGCATATGTGAGAGAACAGGATTTAGGCAACATAAAGTATGGAATGAAAGTGAAAGTCCTGACCGATACCGTAGATCCGAAAACAAATAAATTTCGTATATATGAAGGGCAAATCGGTTACATTTCACCGGTAGCTGAATTCACACCGAAAACGGTTCAGTCGACGGACCAACGCGCAAATTTGGTTTACAGAATTCGCGTTTATATCGACAATATCGATGAATTTTTGCGCCAAGGAATGCCAACAACGATCAAAGTTGATTTGAGATCATAAAATCTACAGGAGTTTCCTATGGATACGGTAACGATCAAGAATCTGACAAAAAAATTCAAGGAAATTACAGCAATCGATGATCTGTCTTTGAAAATCGAGAAAGGAAAAGTTACAGGACTTATCGGGTCTGATGGATCAGGAAAAACTACGTTAATTCGTTTGATTATAGGGTTACTTTTGCCGGATCATGGGGAAATTTCTGTGTTAGGACTCAATCCCGAAACTCAAAAAGACGACTTGAATAAAAGAATAGGATATATGCCGCAAAAGTTTGGATTGTATGAAGATCTCACAGTCATCGAAAATTTGAGACTTTACGCTGATTTAAAAAATGTTCCGTATGACTTCGAAAGATTGTTGGAATTTACGGATCTCAAAAAATTTCAATCACGTTTAACAGGGGCTCTTTCGGGAGGTATGAAACAAAAATTGGGATTGGCATGCGTGTTGCTTGGATCCCCAGAATTTTTACTGCTGGATGAACCTTCTGTTGGAGTGGATCCAATATCTCGTCGTGATCTTATGCAAATGGTGCGTGATTTGATTTCCCCTGAAACTACGGTACTTTGGTCAACCGCTTATCTGGATGAAGCTCACAGTTTTGATACGGCAATTGTAATGAATCAGGGTAAAGTCATTTATCATGGAAAACCTTACGATCTCGCAAAAACCACGGAAGAATTTGAAAATAAAGTTATTGATTTGATGGGAGGATATCGAAAAACATCATCACAAATTGCCGAGAATTATGTTCCGAAAAATTCAGATATTGAATACACGGTTGTCGCAGACAATTTGGAAAAAGTCTACGGTGATTTTTACGCAGTAAAAAATAATTCTTTCGAGATAAAAAAGGGAGAAATTTTCGGATTGCTGGGGCCGAATGGTGCAGGAAAATCTACTTCATTTAAGATGATGTGCGGACTTTTGAAACCGACTGGCGGAACGGCTCGTATCATGGGAATAGATATTACGGAAGATCCTGAAAAAGCGCGATCGAATCTCGGATATATGGCGCAAAAGTTTTCTCTTTACGAATCTCTTACGGTAAAACAGAATTTAGATTTTTTTGCGGAAATTTACGGAATTCATAATATTGATTTAAAAGAAAGAGTTGATGAAATTATTGATATTTTCGGGTTTTCTCAAATTAAAAATCAAAAATCCAGAGATTTACCATTAGGATTCAAGCAAAAGTTATCTTTAGCTTGTGCGTTGATTCATAATCCACCGATTTTGTTTTTGGATGAACCAACTTCGGGGGTCGATGCTATAACTCGTCGAGAATTTTGGAATCATATTACGTCATTGGCGCAGAAAGGAGTCACAGTTTTGGTTACAACTCACTTTATGGATGAGGCCGAATATTGTAATCGCATTAGTTTATTTTATAAGGGAGAGACAGTTGCGATAGGTACTCCATCCGCACTGAAGGAGAGAATCCATGCCAAAAATATGGAAGAAGCTTTCATGAAATTAATTTTGGAGAGTAAAAAATGAAAATTTTACGGGCTTTGGTGAAAAAAGAAATTTTGCAAATCATACGCGATCCGAGCAGTATAATTATTGCATTCGTTCTTCCACTTATTTCCATTCTTATATATATGTACGGAATAAATCTTGATTTTGTAACCGTAAATATTGGAGTAAAAAATGACGACAACTCTCCAGACATTACACAGTTGGTGAATTCATTTGATCACAGCAAATACATCAATTCGGAAGTTTCCGACAACATGAGTGATTTGACTCAAAAATTAATCCGTTCAAAGATAAAAGGGATAGTGATAATTCCCAATGATTTTTCAACTAATTTGGAACAAAGACAATCTGCGGATCTCATGGTGATTGCTGATGGTGCAGAAGTTAACACCGCGACTCATTTGCAAAATTATGTTTTGCAGATTTCTAATCAGTGGCTTGCGACCAGTAGATATGCACAACAGGTGTCTCCGCAAATTGTGAATCCGCAAATTCGAACATGGTATAATCAGGATTCTAACGGGTATTACTTCATCTTGCCTGGATCGATTGCTATTACGATGACTTTGATTGGAATTTTGCTCACGGCTTTAGTTGTGGCGCGTGAATGGGAACGCGGAACGATGGAATCTATTCTCAGCTCAAATGTTACTCGAATGCATATCGTTTTGGGAAAATATATTCCGTATTTTATTTTAGGAATGTTTTCGATGATTTTTAATCTGGTATTGTGTATCGGAGTATTTCAAGTGCCTTTTCATGGTAGCTATCTTGTTTTGATTCTTGTTAGCGCGTTATTTTTGTTTACATCGATGGGAATAGGTTTGTTGATTTCCACAATATTAAAAAACCAGTTTTTTGCGAGTCAGGTTTCGATAGGAATAGGATTTCTCCCAGCCTTGCTTTTGTCGGGACTAGTTTTTCCGATAAGTTCGATGCCTGAGATTTTGCAGTACATTACGAGGATTCTTCCGCCGAGATATTTTATTACTTTTATCGAAAGTGAATTTATGGCAGGAACGGTTCCGAGTATCGCAATTAAATCATCTATATTCTTACTGATTTTAGGAATAATTCTGTTTGTTGCTGTTTACAAAAATACAGATATGAGGCTGACTCATGATTGAAAAACTCAAGAAAATTCTCGCACTAATTAAAAAAGAATTTATCATCACTTGGATGGATCCTAAAAGTCGAGGGATTATCGTTGTATTGCCAATTGTTCAGCTGATTTTGTTTTCATATGCTATTACGATGGAGGTAAAGAATATTGATGTAGTTGTTGTTGATCAAGATAATTCTTTCGAGTCGCGCGAACTGATTTCTCAATTCGATTTTTCTCCACAGTTTCGCAACATTTATCGAGTGAAAAACATGAAACAGATGCAAGATAAACTCGATAACAAGGACGCGAATATGGGACTCTATATTAACAATGATTTTTCGACGAATATAACTTCGCGTATACCTACAGATGTTTTGATTATTACTGATGGACGCCAAACTAATTCCGCGGCTATCGTTGCTGGATATGTATCTCAAATAATTGCGGATTATAACCAAAAAATCGCTCCAGAAAAAGGGGCAAAAATCAACGTTATAACCCGAAATTGGTATAATCCAAACTTGGAATATCGATGGTTTATTCTTACGGTAATTGTTGCAATGTTATCATCAGTAATTACTCTGATTTTAACTGCGTTATCAATTGCGCGTGAAAGGGAAATGGGGACTTTCGACCAGCTAATTGTCAGCCCGTTATCTTCGATCGATATTTTGGCAGGGAAAACAGTTCCGCCTTTAGTTATTGCAATGGCTTTAACTTGTGTCATGACTCTTGTTGTGAAGAATTTCTTTGGTATGCCATTTGAAGGCTCAATTATCTTATTTTTAATTTCGATGTTGATATCGTTGCTGTCTTTAGTCGGAGTTGGATTGTATATCTCTTCGATTTGTAGAACGCAACAACAGGCGATTCTCGGAGTGATAACTTTCATAATGCCGGCGGTATTGCTTTCAGGATTTATTTCTCCAATCGAGGACATGCCAGTATTTTTACAATACCTGACTCTACTAAATCCTGTAAGATTTTTTATGGTTCTTACTCGGGGAATTTTTCTTAAGGGAATGGCCTTTGCCGATGTTTTTATGAATATGATTCCTCTCATTATTACGGCAACAATTACCCTTTCGTTTGCTTGCTGGAGCTTCAAAAAACGACAGAATTAGACTTTGAAGAAAAGTTAGTAGATCAAAGTGCGATTGAAAAAGACGCCGTTTTTTACCAAGTCTTCTGTCTGAAAATGACGTTATCATTGATATTGGTTCTTTGCTTCCGGCTTCTAAATCGCTTAATTTTCAGTAATAAAAATGGCGGAAAGAGAGAGATTCGAACTCTCGATACGGTTCCCCGCATACACCCTTTCCAGGGGTGCGCCTTCAACCACTCGGCCACCTTTCCGTTCTCAACTGGCGGAGAGAGGGGGATTCGAACCCCCGATACGCCTTTACAAACGTATGACGGTTTAGCAAACCGTTGCCTTCAGCCTCTCGGCCATCTCTCCAAACAACAGCTATAGAAAACCATTATCACGGTCATCTGTCAAGTCTTTTCATGAGATCTCTTCGGATTCTTTCGGCTTTTTTCTGAGCCCTTCTTTTTGCTCGAGCCTTCATTAAATCCGTGCAACCAAATTGGACGTTGTCCTCTTTGTTTTTAACTCTAGGAAGTTCTCTTGATCGTGGTGTTTTTGAGGGATTTGTTTGGAAATCCTCTTTATTTAGAAATTTTGATACTAAATCAGTCAAATAGTTGACGGACTCTTTTTCCAATTCCGCTGATTTATACTTGGCTTTTTCAGATCTGCGGATTTTATCTTGAGAAAGACGTTCTGTCTCGCGTATACTTTCCTTCGAGAACCTTGGCTTTTTTGTTTTTGTTGAAATGCTTATCATTTTTGGTAGCAGATAGTCTGTCACGTCAAGAAGTATTGGGGTTATTTTGGAATTTGCAATGAATTCTTTTTTCATGTCGATCATATTAAATATAACCGTACAAATACAAATAATAATGGGAAGAATGAGTCCTCGGATGAATCCGTAAAGAGTCCCAAAAGCTCTGTCCACACCTGAAAACATTGAACCTTTTATGGTTTTGGATACAAGATTAATCATTAACTGCAAACAAATCAAAATTATCGTGAAAGAAAGAATTACTGCAACGACTTTCGCGTAGATGGGGTTGCTTATCATATCATTTTTTTGCATGTAGTGAGAAAGGTACGGAAATGCGAATGCCGAGATAAAACCACTTCCCAGCCAGGAACAAGTGCTGAGAAAATCTTTAACAAAACCTCTGAAAAATCCAACTAAACATGAAGTCAATACCAGAAATATGTAAAAATAATCCAACGAATTGAAAAAACTACCCGTCATGTTTCATTTCCTCTCCCAAAAAAGCGACCAAGTCAATTATCGTATTCATTTTTTTGAATTTTACTCCAGGAAAATCCTTTTCATTAATGTTAGACAATCCCGGAAGAATAATATGCTTGAATCCCAACTTTGAAGATTCTTTTACCCTCTCCAAACACCTCGGAATGGATCTTATTTCTCCCGTCAATCCGATTTCTCCGATAGCACAAATGCTGTTTGGAATTACAATATTTTTTCTCGATGATAATAAACTTAGTGCCACTGCGAGGTCACATGCCGGTTCGGAAATTTTCAATCCTCCGACGATGCTGAGATAAACATCTCTGTCCGAAAAAGATATTTTTGTTTTAGATTCCAATACTGCCAATATCATGAACAGGCGATTCATATCCCAACCAACTACCGTTCGGCGAGGCGAAGTCAGATAACTTTTTGATACCAGAGATTGTACTTCCACCAACATGGGACGAGTGCCCTCCATGCCTGCAAAAGTTACGGTACCGGGGATGTTATCAGTTCTCGAAGTTAAAAATAAAGAAGAAGGATTTTCAATATTTACTAATCCTGATTGACTCATTTCAAAAATTCCTAGCTCATCGCAAGAACCATATCTGTTTTTCACTGTTCTTAAAATACGGCAAGAATTTCCCTTCTCTCCTTCAAAATACAACACACTATCTACCATATGCTCCAAAATTTTCGGTCCTGCAATTACTCCATCCTTTGTTACGTGCCCGACCAGAAAAACTGTTGTATTTGTCGTTTTCGCGAAGTTGATTAATGAGTACGCGCAGGTGCGTAATTGAGTTACTGTTCCCGGAATTGAGTCTATACTCTTGCTGCACAAGGTTTGTATGGAATCTATAACCAAAAAATCTGTGTCGTTACCGATCGAGGAGATAATAACATCTACGTTGGTTTCACAAGCCAGTTTTACGTTTGATGAAGAAAGACCTAACCGTTCAGCTCTAAGACAGATTTGTTCGGCAGATTCTTCGCCAGAAATATAAACACAACGATGATTTTCGGAAAATGCCGCTAATATCTGCAAAAGTATCGTAGATTTTCCGATGCCTGGCTCACCTCCGATTAACACGACGGATCCTGGAACAGCACCGCCTCCCAAAACTCTGTCAAACTCTGCTAATCCGCTTTTTATTCTTTGGGTAGACTTTCCCTTAGCAGACAGTCCATGGAATTCAATATGGTCTTTTCCGAAAATGCTCTTTTCTCGACTTGGGACATCTTCAACGATGGTATTCCATTGACCGCAGTCTTCACATCGTCCGAGCCATTTGGGATATCTGGCTCCGCATTCCGAGCAATAGAAAACTTTTTCACTTTTCGCCATTTTACTTCCGAAACAATTTGCTCCACCCCCTAATTCTACGATAATTCATTTGCAAATAGAAGGGTTATACTCGAATAGGAACTTCGTACTTTTCTAAGGGGAAATTACTCCGTTATTATATCAAATTTCCATAACATTTGATTCGGAAAGAAAGATATCTCCTATCAAGCAGTGTCGATCAGGTTTTTCTGTAGATCCAATTACATTACTAATTTTTTCTATTTTACATTCGGCGGAACTTGTGTTTAGTGCCTGATGTTTTAAATATGATATATTCTCCGGTGACTTATTGTCCATTGCAGAATGAGCCTCGGATATGTCAAATTGTAATCGAGAGCAAAACACAGGTTTATGTGAATTTACACCAAATTTTTGCAACAAATGACTGGACATATCATAAGTATTTTTCATAAGAATGTTAGAAATATTTTTGGCCCAGCTTATTAATCCTCTTGGATTAACTTCGGAGACACAGTTTCCCGTTCCCATAGAAACTGACAAGAAAGCGTCAGCATTGCGGTAAAGGGAAGTTGCTTCCGCCAGAGCGCATACGGATGGGTCATTTGCTGCCACTCCACCGTCGATAGCCGATATGAAATTGTTACTGTGTATTTCCGGGTGATCTTTACTATATGCGGAATATAACTTAAATTCCTTAAAATAAGTAGGCGCAGCAGTTGTCGAAGCGATAACGTCTTTCAAATAGAAATCTTCATTTCGCGAAAGCGCAGGATTTTTCGCCTTGTGGCTTTTAAAAAAAGCAGGACGATTGTTGGTTAAGTTATAGTATGTAACCAAGAGATCGCAGTCAGATCTGACTTGAGAGAGTTTTGTGTCCGAAAAATATTTATCAAAAGTTGCATATGCCGAGCCAGTTTTGTATTTTGATACGAGTAAATACCCCAGCAATGATCTTGGTTTGAAAATATTTTTGCATTCATTAATATATAAATCTACGATGTCGTCTGCGCTATACAAAGGTTGTTCCGGAGAATTCGGATTTTGCATGGTTAAAGCTGTAGCAATAATTCCCCCCGTTGATGTTCCTGCGAAGAGATTAAATAAATCTGCCATTGGTTTTCCTGTTATATGTTCAAAATTTGCACACCACGAGGCGGCGCCTATTCCTCTTACTCCTCCTCCGTCGAATGAAACTACTCTTGCCAGTTTTTTATTGGTGGCATAGTATTTCAATGTTTCGACATTGTATGCTTGAACAGATACGATTTTGGATTTTGTTCTGATATCCTGAGAAAACATTAAATCCCTATCAGGTTCAAGTTGTCCAGGAATCGATCCGTCTATAGAATACGACATGTCAAATAATAAAAATAATATTAAGGCATATTTTGTCATAATCGTTTCCTTTCCGTCTAAAATTATATTCTACCAACAAATTATTAATAAAAGTTTAATCTTATGAGGGACAATGCTGAAAATCTAAATAATTTATAAAGGAAAAACACCGCTCATATTTGAGCAAAGGTTTATGTTTTTGAGGCTAGAATTTAATCAACAATTTTTTAATATATATTTTTGACAATAACAAAATCCTATGGATTCGATTTTGTAAAATTCTCAAAATATTGTGAATATAGGACTTGCATTAGATTTGAAAGTGGTAATCCCGATTGCCACGCAGCCAAACTTATGAACCCTCGAAGCTCCCGGAAAAGCGTTGTAAATAGCGATACCTTCAGCTAATTCGTGATCTTTTAAAAATGGCAGCATATTGCTTACGCCCTCTGTTTTCAACATGTCTTCAAACAACATGTATTCATGCTTAAACTTTATTTTTCCGTATACATAATAACCGGTTTTTCTATCGCAGAACGAAACAGTGTCTCCGATTTGCATCGATCTATACTTTGGACTGTTGACTCTTCCTTCTGCTTTCTTTACTCCACTTGCTAGCCAACTTAAATAGGGGCGATCGGTGGTATTGATTATGGATAAATTGTGCTTCGCTGTCGGACAAACGTTAGTGTTATTTCTATTTAATTTCATTTGGGTTTCCGCGTATTTTATCAGTTTCTTATACACTAATTGTATGAGAATTTAAATCCGCATTAAGTTAACCAAATTTTAATTAATAGTTGAGATCATGTACCAGTATAATTTTTGTAGTAAGATGCATGATTAAGTGTTTTTCAAAAAAATTATCAGTTTTTATAAATAGCTTGCGGGCAACACGACGAAAACTTGAGATTTCCCTGATAATTTCATTTTTTGTTTTTCTGTTTTTATTGTTTCGAATACTGATTTACCATGCCGGGTTTGGTGCGAAATTAGGGCAGCAAGTATATTTGACCGTACCTAAAAATGTACCTGTCGAAAGAACCATAGATATAGTCATGGCTTTTGATGACGCTTATGCTCAACACAGCGCCGCCGCGATGGCTTCGGTTTTGCTCAATTGCGATGCAACATCTAACTTTAGGTTTCATATTTTGGATGGAGGAATCACTTCGGATAAAAAAGAAAAATTGCTAAAATTAAAAAAGCTTAGAAATTTTGAAATAAAATTTTATAATATGACTAAATACGACTGGTCGATACTTCCTGACAATCATATACATACAACCGTAGCGACCTATTACAGGCTGCGTATCGTAGATATTTTGCCTCAAAATGTTTCGAAAGCATTGTACTTAGACGGGGATGTAATTGTCGAACAAGATCTAAAAGAATTATGGAATATTGATATATCCGATACAATATTAGGTGCAGTTGAAGATGCAAATGGCGTTAATTTCGGAACGCGGCTCGGGTTAACTAGACAATATTTTAACGCGGGAGTTCTTCTTTTAAATTTAAATAGATTTCGGCAAATCGGTCTGATAAAGAGAGTTATGAGATATGTAGAAAACAATAGGGAACGAATACTTTGTCATGATCAAGATATTTTGAACGGATTATTTAATGATCAATACAAAGAAATTCCACTCAAGTGGAATGTAAATAATATTATGTACAGATCTACCGTTGACATGAAACATACTTACAGCGATCAGGATGCCCTAATTACGAGAAAAAATCCTGGAATAATTCACTTCACGGGAGGTAAACCATGGCATTGGGGGTGGATTCCTCATCCGCTAGCGGACGAATATTGGAAATATTTAAAATATACTGAATTTTATTCTTGCGCTGAAAGAGAATTTGCTCTAACCAAGATAGTGCCGGTATATACCACATGGATTAAATCCAATTTCAAGAAATTTATGTACAAGCTTAAAAACTGTTTTCAAAATTAACATAAAAAAATGGCTCCTCGGGACGGGCTCGAACCGCCGACCCAGTGGTTAACAGCCACTTGCTCTACCAACTGAGCTACCGAGGAACACTAAGCACATATATATCAGAAAAACTCCGTACACGCCAGTGGTTTTTTCAGAAATTTAGATAAAAATAAGATTTAATTCATCGTCGTTCCATTTTCCATATTTTTCTAGTTTTTGCGCAAACTTTTTTACGCTTGAGTTCTTCGAAAATGCTTTTTCTGTTTCCTCATCAAAAAATCCTTTTCCTAGACTTTGAGCGATTATAAACGGTAAATCCAATAAGTATTTTTTTTCTAAAAGCTCCATTATTACATTAAATGATGCTTGGTCTCCGTTTCTCGCATCTCTCAAAACATCTACCCAATGTTTTCCAGCTCCCGTTCCTTCAAAGATAATGCGCTCGACATCATTTTCATGAGTTATCTCATTTAATGCGTCCTGTACGTCTTCATTTTTTAACAAGATTTCCGTCATTGATGCGGACACAAACTTTTTTTCATGTATAGCGCTCGCTACGGTGTACGATAATCCGCAGAAATATTCATTGAGCAATTTTTGAATGATCTTAAATGCTTTTTCGTCTCCTTTTTCGGCTGCTTCAAGCACTTTTTGCTGAGTATCGAATTTATATTCTTTTCTTTCCGTCCATATTTTCCTAACAACTTCATTTGTGTTATCGAAATTAGACATAAGCTGTGTTTCTTTGGAATGGGTGACTCTATGAGGCTGATTTGGTTCCATCGAAACAGCACCACCCATATAACACAAATTTATTACAAAAACAAATAACAACTTTTTCACAAAATCCTCCTATTAAAAACACATAACTATACTGTATTCTCAATGAAAATTATACAATATTTCGAAAATCTACTTCTCAATTTCGCACATTATTGGGGCATGATCTGATGGACGCTCGAGAGTTCGAATATCCAGCAAAACTTCGCCACCTTTGAACAGTTTTTGTGAGTGCTGATTCATGTAAAATTGATCCAAACGGAATCCGTTATTTTTTTTGAACCCGCGCTGACGATAACTCCACCAAGTGTAACCTCCGTTTTCCAGCACATCTTTGTATCCGGCAGCTCGAATGTCCGCGATCGCATCTCTTTCGCGCTGGCTTCCCGCTATGCCGTCATATCCCTTTATATATATGTCTTGCGGATAAGGTCCGACGTTGAAATCTCCTCCCATAATAAAGACTTCATCGCGAAATTTCTCCAGATAATTCACCAGATTTCTCAAAAATTCCAGCTTATAGTAATATTGCGGACAATCCACCTCCTGACCGTTTGGAACATAGATCGATGAAATGAAAATCCCGCCCGTAAACGCTTCTATGTATCGAGCTTCTTCGCAAAAATCGGAATATACCTCTTCGATCGGATATTTCGAACAGATAGCTACGCCGTTTCGTCCTTTTTGTCCTTTGATCGCGAGATTGTATCCGAAATCTTCAATAGCCTCGCGCGGAAATTGATGATCTTCCACTCGAGTTTCCTGCAGCAAAATGATGTCCGGATTGTGAATCTCCGCCAACTGCGCAAAACTCTCCAACCGCGCTCTTATTGAATTGGCGTTCCAAGAAACTATTTTCATTCGATCTCCTGTCAAACTTGAACCATAGCTTGATTATTCATAGAATATGAGTAACAGTTTCAATTGTAAAGTATTGGAGAATGAAATGAAAGTATATCCGTCTATGTTATCTGCGAATCCTTGTTGTTTAGGGGATGAGTTACGAGAACTCGCTGAGGCTGACGGCATTCATTGGGATGTTATGGACGGAAATTTCGTTAATTCCATTACTTTCGGAGCTCAGATAATTAAGGCACACAGAGAAATTACCAGCCAGATTTTTGACGTTCACTTGATGGTGGCAAATCCTGAAAAACATATTGAAAATTTTGCAAAGGCTGGAGCTGATATTATCACTATTCATGCAGAAGCCACCGCTCATCTGCATGCAGCGTTGGATTTTATCAAATCGTGCGGATGCAGGGCAGGGGTCGCGTTAAATCCGTCAACATCTCCGGATTTTTTACAATATATATCGGATGTGGCGGATGTAATCTTAGTGATGACAGTGAATCCAGGACGCGCAGGTCAGTCTTTTCTGTATTCGCAATTGGAGAAAATTCGAGGTATTGCGGAGAGGATTTCCGATGATATAGAAATTTGCGTTGATGGAGGAATTAATCCTGAAACGGCGAAAGCTTGTGAACAAATGGGAGCAGTGTCCTGCGTGGCGGGATCTTATATTTTTAGTAGCGACAATTATTCGGAAGCTATTCGAGAGCTAGCAGATAAGCACTATTAAAATTGAAAACTCCGTGAAGTCGATATAGGGATTTTTATTTCCCCGTGAGTTTCATTACAGAGTGAGACTCTCCTCGATCTTCATTTTCTTTAAAAACGATCTGCAAGATGTGACCATTCAGTATATACAGGTCGTACATCATGCGCTTCTTTATTAATTTTTTTGAATTGCATTTTGGTTCATTGAAAAATACAGAACTTGTTTTTTCTAATTCTTTTTTTAATCCGGTGTGCATAAAACCTAATCTGTAATATGCAAGCATGTCGAACTTTTCCAGGAATATTCTGTTCATTATCGGATATAGTGCGAAAAAGTTTTTGTTGGCCGGAGTTATGACCTCTCCGACTATACCGAAATGGCTAATTTTAGGATATGTTTCAGATATTTCAAGTACATCTTTTGCTATTTCGTATTCCATCAGGTTTCTAACTTTAAAATTTTCTCGCATTATATTTACGGCAGAATTCAAAAACATAAGATTCCAGGTAATAGTTAAACATAATATGGTTTTTATGAAAAAATCTGTTATTTTTGTTTTTTTCAGTAACAGATAAACTTCATAGTTAACGATTACGATAAATGCACCTGCTCCGCAAAGTAACCTGGGAGTGACCAACTCAGTTCCCCTGAAAGCTTTGAGACAGGCATAAAGCCCTGACGGACAAATCATCAAAATAAAAAGACAGAAAAAAATTAAAAGTACAGATTTGACAGATTTTGTAGTTTTTGCCGTCTCAATCAGGTTTTTCACAACAAAAACACAGATCATTATCGAAAAAATCAGTCCGATAACGCAGTGAGACCAATCGTTGTACAGAGTATAAAAATACTTTCCGATATTATTTACGACTACTTGTATGTTTTCGAAATTATATGGAACTGCGAGAACGTTGCCATCTTCCGATTTGCAGTAGTCAAGATGCTGAAGCATTGGAACATATCCCAAAGCGGAGACGATAAGGGAATAAAAGCAATATTTCATTTGTTGAATGGTTGCAATAAGTTTATTACCTAAACGAATTTTTTTAATAAACTCGTACATAAATGTTGTAAGATATACCGAAATAGCCGCCTGATATACAAAAAGGCTAAGGAACAATAGCAATGTTTGAATAATAAAACAATCTTTCCTATTCATAAGTGATAAATAAGCGGAAACTGAGACCATAAGTAAACTTGATGTTATAAAAAAGTTATCAAATCTATACAGCATAACTTCCAGAAGAAAAGGATTAACTACAATTGGAACGACGCAAATTATTTTCCATTTATCTTTGATACCAACTTTTAGCATTTTCAAAAAAATACAAGCCATGTAAGCCAACACAGCACAGGATAATATGTTAGTAAAAGGTGCAGCATCAGTGACAATATCTGAAAGATAAAACAAAAATTCGACAAGAGCAGTTCCGCTTCTTAATGCTTCAGACCCTCCGACATGGCTATTCCAAAAATATCGATACCAGTCGTCACGATACGGAACGGATAAGATCATTACAGATAAATATCCGCAAATCGCTACGGCAAAAAATAAGAAAAATGCAAAAAGTAATGACCTATTTGTGGGATTAAAAATATTTAT
>CADARG010000010.1 GCA_902790255.1 uncultured Pseudomonadota bacterium
TGACGGATGCGTACTTTTTACCGCTTCCGATGCAGTAATTAATACCATTGTGGAAGCACTCGTAGTAATCTGCAACGGCTGAAACACTTTTCTGACTATCGTCCAAAAACGCCCCTCTTTGTAAGTAGACGATGTTGTTTCAAAAATGTTATCATCTGTTCCTTCCATAGATATAGCATCCGAAACATTTTGCCATTGTCCTATCAGATCCGGATTGGCAATGTCTATTCTTACGGTTTTATCTACATTTTCTATATCTTGTACATCGCTCAGAGATTCAGACTCGTTTTGTATTTCTCGCACCTCGTGCATAGATTTATCTGAACTATCTTTTTTCTGTACACTGTGCATGGTTTTGCACGATGCAACTACATCCAATTCCTTCGGACAATCCATTCCGTAAGAATACCCGGTAATAATACACGCGATTAATGCTATTTTTTTCATGATTCTCCCCCTATACTGCTATAGTTGAGTATACATAATAGGCATTAACAAAAAGTTAATTCTTTAATATTTGGCTACTTAAATTTTGATTCAGAAATTCTTATGTAAAGAAAAATTCGTTCTACTCGGATAATTGCTGAGCATAAACATCTATACCGAATGCTCTTCTCTGCACCTTGAATCCTCGACTTTCCAAATAATCCTTATATTTCTGATCCATTTCCACTGGACATAAAATTATACCATCATCGAAGGCATATTCTAATTTTTCCAAAGGCCTCAAAATATTATTGTCACGCAAATAATTTTTACTTTTCAATACATAATTCGTAAAATGAGTAAAAACATCGAAAGCCCAAACATTTCCGTGAACAGCTCCAATCCTAAACCGCGACAAAGATTCACCGTTTGTAAATAAATACACATATTTGCCATTTATATATGAATCAGTAATGAAATCTACAACTTTCATATCGTTATTTCTGGATTTGTAAGTACTCTGAGTGAAATCTTTCGAAATATTGAAGGAAAAATAAGTCGTACTTCCACACAACAAAATAATCAGAAAGGAAGCAAATTTATTTGCTTTCCACAAATAATTAGTCCAAAACACCAAAGACGGAAACGCAAAAACCAGCGCAGGAAATACATAGTAAGAATGAGTCATAGCCAAAACTATATACGCAAGTGCATAGGTTACAGCACCGAAAAGCAAACTATCTATAAATAAAGTTCTCCTGTCTGATTTTATCAACACAAAATAAGCGCGAACTAAAGCAAACAAGAAAATTAAACCCAGTATTGGTTCACCGACAAACATAGCTTTTATCGTACCTAACGCATCTACATTTTGCGAAAAAATCAGATTTCCTCCCCCATATAAGGAGTCACCGCTATTTCTGTAAAAATATCTGTAAACATAAATTCCTAGATATGTTACTGCCGAAAAGATTTGTGAAAACTGAAATAAACGATCTTTTTCAGTTAATTGATTCCAACCCCAAATCAAATTGGCGAGAGCCACAATCAAAATAGCCGCAAAAACCGGCTCCTTTGAAAAAATTAGATAAGAACAAAATATCCAGGAGAGAAAATATGACCTTGTCGAACTGTTTTGATATCCTCTTAACCAGAAATACATGAACACCACCTGCATGAAAAACATCATTCTTTCCGGATAAATACAGCTGTTATGAATTTGTATAAAACTCGAAACACCAAACAATATCAAAATGAAAAACAGACTGAGCCCGTAGTTTTTCTCATTTAGCTTATTAAAAAGATGATATAAAGTGAAAACTGCAACCGCCATTATGATCAAGTTATAAGCAAAATGTGCTTCAATAGTTCGACCAATAGCTTTTGGAAGAAGTAATAAAACGGAATAATCGCACAGTCCTAGAGGCCAAAACCTCCCTCGTCCCGTCCAGGCATGACTCGGTTTCCCGATCATTGTAGTTTTCAAGAAAAGGTCATCGTCACCCAACACCCAATTTAGGTCCTTAAATATAAAACACCCTACGATTGCCAATAAACTTACAATAACCAAATAATTTAAATTTCGAACAAACTTACTATGCAAAATAATTTCTCCAAATCGCATCTTTATACATTTAGCATTTTTTTGATAGCTCAGACAATATTTTCGTCCGAAACTCGATTGAAAATATCACACAAATTAGCTGTACAAGAAGAATCTAAATCCATATGATTTGATATATCATCTGCGATTTCCACTAAAGAATAATTATCAGAGAAATCACTAAATCTCAGGACATCAAATCCGCTTTGGTCTCGTCCCAGAATATCTCCTGCGCCTCTGAGTTTCAAATCCTGTTCACTGAGGACAAAGCCATCTGTTGTTTCTTTCATCAATTGAAGCCGTTTGCGACCGACTTCCGAAACTGGCAGGTGATAAAGCAAAATGCAGTAAGCGGATTCGTTCCCTCGACCTACCCTACCGCGCAGCTGATGAAGTTGAGCCAATCCGAATCTTTCGGCGTGTTCTATAACCATGACATTTGCATTTGGAATATCGACGCCAACTTCTATCACCGTCGTAGAAACCAACAATTTGAATTTATTCTCCTTGAAACGAGTCATGATTTCGTCTTTTTCATAGGCCTTCATTTTTCCATGCAAAACTTCGACCTCTTCTTCGGAAAAAGCTTTCTTCAAATATTCACAGCGCGTATTTACATCTACTAAACTTTCAGATTCTTCAATGACTGGACACACCCAAAAAATCTGCGAATCGACCGTTTTTAACCTTTCGACTAAGCTTTCAATTTTATTTGTTCCTATCACCGCAGTTTCCACTGGCTGTCGCCCTTTCGGTTTTGTTTTAATAGTAGAGACATCAATATCGCCATAACATCCCAACAATAAAGTCCGAGGAATCGGCGTAGCTGACATAGACAAAATATTTGGATATTTGCTCTTGTTGATTAATTTCAGACGTTGCATCACTCCAAATTTATGTTGTTCATCGATAACGATAAATCCGAGATTCCTAAACTCGATATTGTCCTCCAAAATCGCATGAGTTCCGATCAATATTTGCGTAGTGCCGTCCTGCAACTCGCGAATCTGTCTTTTTCTGGCTTTTCGATTGCTACTCAGCATTATATCGATTTCTAGATTCAGATTTTCAGATAATTTTTGAATTGTTTCGAAATGCTGCCATGCCAAAATCTCTGTCGGCGCGAGAAAAACCGCTTGCAATTTGTTTTCCAGAGCGACAAGCATTCCCAAAAAAGCTGTGATTGTTTTCCCCGAACCAACATCTCCCTGAATCAGTCGATTCATCGGACGCCCGGAAGCCAAATCTGCTCTAATATCTGCCAAACATTTTACTTGATCCTCGGTTAATTCAAATGGCAGCTGCAATTTATTAAGAATCTCTCCCGTTTCTTTGATGGCAATCGCATTTCTTTTTTGCTGATTCCTTTTTATTTGCTTCAGCCGAATTTGATTCGCCAAAATTTCGTCTATCGCTATTCTCTTGCGAAACTCGTTTGTAACTAATAAATCTTCTTCTGATCTCGGATAATGAATCGATCTCAATGCTTCTGAAAAATTAACTAAACCATATCGATTTCTCAGATCATCAGGAATCCAATCCAAATTTTTTGGAATTAATTTTAATGCGGAAGAAATTACATAACGCAAAGTTTTCAAAGATAAATTACCTACCAATGGATAGATAGGTTCAGTTCCAACATAATGCTTCGCTTGCTGAGGAGATGCAATTACATCAGGATGAATAATTTTGATTCCGTCCAACTCATGCGAAGCGTTCCCACTGACCGTAAAACGCCCTCCTATTGGTAAAATTCTTCGCAAGTAATGAGCTCTGTAATGGAAATACATTATTGTGACAATATTTCCCGAATCGGTTTGCCCTACAATCCGATAAGGACTATTTCTGAATCTTGGGACAACATGTTTTAATACAGTTAAGACGACAGTTAATTTTTCTCCGTCTCTAAAATAATCCTCGTCAGAAGTACGCTTTGATAAATTTGACGGAAAGTGGAACAACACATCAATAACTCTATCGCTTCCGCAGCACTTTTTAATCAGCCTGTATGAATACTGAGAAAGCTGAATAAACTGGCGGATAGGTTGTAGCAAAACTCCAACCTCGCTTTTTAAATTTCCAGCGGACTCTTGACTTATTTCCGAATCAACTTTTTCTGCTAACTGTGACGATCTCATTTACCAAACTTCTGTATATCAAAAACACGCCCAAAGCCATTATAATGAAACAGAAATACTGATTCAAATTTATTCCTGTGCTGAAAAATAAATCCCAACTGAAAATCGAATCCGGCTCGCGAAAACACTCCCCGATAAATCTATTAATTCCGTATCCTAAACAAAAAATTCCCGACAGGCGTCCTTCAAATTTATATTGCCTTTTGTAAAATGCAAAAATCATTATTAAAAACAAAATGATTCCTTCCAAAATGGCTTCATAAATCTGCGATGGATGACGCGGTATTCCGTCCCTGAAAATTACATTCCAAGCAATTTCTGAACTCGGTTTTCCCAACAATTCTCCATTGATGAAGTTCGCTATTCTTCCGAAAAATAAGCCAATCGGAACTCCAACTGCCCAATGATCTATAAAACTCAGGAAATTCAACTGATTTTTTTTGCAAAAAGCATATGTGGCAATAGCAATTCCAATAAACCCGCCAAAAAACGACATTCCGCCCTTCCAAATTTTGAAAATCTCCAATGGATTATGCAAATATAAACTGAAATCATAGAATAAAACGTGTCCCAGTCGACCTCCGAGAATGATTCCCAAAACCACGACACCGACAAAATCATCTAGAAGCTTCGAATCGATTGCGTATTCCGATTTTTTCATCAAAAATTCCGTTAATTTAAAAGCAAAAATTATACCGAAAATATAAGCAAACGAATACCAATGAACCGGAAATCCAAAAACATGAAAAGCTACCGGAGAAAAATTACAAATCATAAAAATCCTTTTTACCAAAGACCTGCTGCTATTTTAAAACAAACTGATTTTTTAATGAATAGTTTTATGTTAATCTCTACCAGGGAATTGTGGAATTTGATTTGAATAATGTTATCGACATAGCTGAGCAAACTTTCGAGAAGCTGGATTATAACTTCAGCCGTATAGATGAAAATGAGTTGGCTGTGTCTTTATCCTCGAATTATAATCTGTCGGTTTTGTTAAAACCAGAATACGATATTTTGCATTTTTCGAATGATTTGGACCTAATTTGCCCTGATGATCGGTTGGCAGTGATAGAAGATTCCATCATAAAAGCAAACGAAAGAATCTGGCTTGGACATTTCGACCTAATCTCTGTCGATAATCGCTTGGTTTACAGTTTAAGTTTTCCTTTTGCTCATTCTTTTTTATTCGATCAGGATTCATTTGAGTCTTTAATTGATATAATTTGCGAGGAGTCCGATAGGTTTTATCATTATTTTAAAATGTTACTGTCTGATAAACAGATTCCAAATTTTTCAATCAGTTCTTTATTCCAAGAAGCAGTCGGAGAAGCCTAGGAAAAAATGATTTTAATTACGGGAGGAGCCGGATATATCGGTAGTCATGTTACGCTTAAGTTGCTGGAAGAAAGTAATCAGAAAATAATTGTTTTCGATAGTCTAGAAAACGGACACATATCTACAGTCGAAAAATTAAAATCTGTTCGTGATTTTGATTTTGTAAAAGGTGATTTGAAAAATCCAAACGATCTGGAAGTGTTGTTTCAAAATTTTGATATAGATTCCGTCATTCATTTTGCGGCATACATCCGAGTGGAAGAATCTGTACAAAATCCGCGAAAATATTATTCAAACAATTTGGTTGGAACGATAAATTTACTTAATAAAATGCTTGATTACAGCGTGAAAAAAATTGTTTTCTCGTCGACAGCCGCGGTTTATGGAGAACCAAAATATGTCCCGATAGATGAAAACCATCCAAAACAACCGATCAATCCATACGGCAAAACAAAATTCATGGTGGAAGAAATTTTGGATGATTACGATAAAGCATATGGGTTGAAAAGTATTCGGCTAAGATATTTTAACGTCGCGGGAGCAGATTCAAAAAACCGTATCGGAGAATCTCATGATCCGGAAACCCACTTGATTCCGAATATTTTAGCCTCAGCTGCGAATTCAGAAAAAGTTTTCAATCTTTTTGGAAATGATTATGCGACAAGAGATGGTACTTGTGTTCGGGATTACGTAAATATTGAAGATTTAGCGTCCGCTCATATTTCGGCATTGAAATATTTAGATAAGGAAAACAAATCGGATTGTTTTAATATCGGAACAAAAAACGGAAATACGGTAAAAGAAGTCTTTGGTGTTTGCGAAAAAGTTACTTCTAAAAAAATTAAAATAAGAGTAAATCCACGCCGCGATGGAGATCCTGAAAGTTTGGTTGCTGATAATACGAAAGCTGAAAAAGTCCTAAATTGGAAGTCGAGCATGACATTGAACGACAGCGTTCGAACTGCTTATAATTGGATAAAAAAGTAAATATCAATTTTTTTGTGAAATTTTTACTAAAACGACTTCCGGGATATTTCCTATACGATACGGAGGTCCCCAAAATCCAGCTCCGTTTGTGATATATGCATAGGTATTTTTAACTTTTCTTAGATTTCCTGTCGAACCGAACAAGTAATCCACCACAAAATTCATCGGAAATGTCTGCCCTGCGTGAGTATGTCCTGACAGGTGTAGCAAAGCATTACGTCCAGCAGATTCATCAATGGATGAAGGGGTGTGATCAACGACAATCATGTTCTTTTCGTTACCAGAAATAATTTGCGATAAAGATTTTCTCTGGCGAACCGTCTGATCTAGTCGCCCGACAATATTAAATCCTTTCACATCCACAACCTTATCAATCAAAACTTTCATTCCTGCTTTTTTCAGCAATCTTATACAATCCTCCACTCCGGCATAAATTTCATGATTTCCGATTACCGTGTAAGTGTCATACTTCGAGGTTATTTTGTCGTGCATTATATTCACAAAAGTTTCTTCATAAACTTTCAAGGCCTCTATGTCCAACACATCTCCACCAAAAATGACAATGTCCGGATTCGCTCTGTTAATACAGTCTGCAACCCTATTTAAAATATGTTTAGTATTGATACACCCGACATGAATATCCGACACAAAACAAATTTTTAGATCGGAATTTCCTTTGATATTTAGAGTTTTCAGACGAGGATTTATCGCATTCAGATATCCGAAAAACAAAAATATCGGAATCAAAACAAAACCTGCTGATAAAAGTTTTTTCAATTTGATTTTTTTACAAAACTTATGAAATACGAACACTGCAACGCAATATATCGGAAAATATAAAATGAACCCCAAATAGATATATCCGAGATAGCAGAATCCATTCGTAAACCACTCATAATTTGCCAATGATTTTTTAAGATAAATAGACACAGCTGGAACCAAAGTAAAAAACATGGCCAGAACGCCTAGCCATGTCTTCTTAGTCAGAGACTGCACCACCTTTGCGCAAAAGTACCCCGCCAATACTTGCAAAATTACGATAAGCAAAAAAATCACTGCCATTGAGACTTTACCTACCCTAAACCTCTTTCAAAGTTTTTACGTCTTCTAGAAACTTAAATATTCCCAAAATTTTTCCAACCACAAAGAAAACCAATATACTCAATCCTACTACGGAAATTACAGAGGTATTTCTCACAAACTTTTCTTGGGCATAATAGTAATCATTCGCAAAAATATTCATCACGTATATAGCCACAAACATTATGAAGGAAACAATCAGCTGCTTCGCGCACTCCAATAATACAGGCTTTTCGATCTTTACCGTACCCAGACTTTTCAGCTTGAATATCAAATACAATCCGTTACACCAAGCGGACAGAGAGGTTGCCAAAGCTACCCCAACGTGCTTCATGTAAGGTACCAAAATTAAAATAAACAACAAGTTGGAAATGATTGAAATCATTCCACCAATTAACGGAGTTCTGGTATCCTTATGAGCAAAAAATGTCGTCGAAAACACCTTGGTCATCATGTAGGAAGGAAGACCAAAAGCGAAGGCCGTCAACGCGGGAGCTGCAGCAGTAACATGCTCAGCAGTAAATTTTCCGTGCCCGTAAATCGCACCAGTTATAGGCTCGCTCAAAAGCATTAAAATCACCGCCGCTGGCAATGTAAACACAAAAGCAAAAAGTAATCCCAATCCCATTTGCTTCTGAGCACCATCTTTGTCATTAGCGTGAATAGCTCTGGTCAAAGGAGGAAGCAACGCTGTACTGAACGCAATTCCCAAAATTCCGATTGGAAATTGATTCACATGGTCCGTATAATAGAAATAGGATGCAGATCCTGTTGGCAACAACGTGAGAACAGCAAAATCAATCACGACATTCAACTGCCAAACCCCTGCTCCAATTGCTCCGGAAACCAATTTTTTGAAAAATACTTTCACTCCCTCCATCACCGGAGAAAAATCAAACCAAACTTTCATTCCGCAGTAACGAACGTTCAACCACAAAATCGCAAGCTGAATAAACCCTGCAAAAAATGTCGCCCACGCCATTGTATACGCAACACTAGGAAACCAAAGAGGTCCTAATAAAAGAGCAACTATCACCGACAGATTCAACACAACCTGAACAGCGGCCGGCATGGCAAACCGATTGAGCGTGTTTAAAATACCTCCGAACAGCGCAACTAAAAACGATGCACCAATATATGAAGAACAGATACGACCGACAACAATCAAATGTTCGCTTCCCTCGCTTCCCGGCTCAAACCCTCTACCATAAACTGACATAATCTCTCGGAAAAAGATCAAACACAAAATCATAAGAAACGAAACAAAAAACATTAACCACGTGAATGTCTGGGAAGCTAACTTCCTTGCCTCTTCTTCACCTTTATCCTTTAGTGTGTTGGAAAAAATCGGCAGAAACGACGCGTTAAACGCCCCTTCAGCGAATATCTTTCTCAGCACGTTTGCAAACTTAAAAGCACACGCAAACACATCCGCAAACATCCCGGCTCCCAGATATCTCGCCTGAAGAATATCTCTCACAAAACTACTTAATCGGTAAACTAAAGTCCATCCACCGACAGTAGCAACAGTTTTAACTAAACTCATTTTTCACCAACACATCTAACAACAACTTATTACTCTCAAGTACCACATATATGCTGTTTATACAAGACCACTCTACCAAATAAGATCTCCTTATCTCTGACAGAATTACTTCGTCAAATAAACCTCTTAGAAAAAGAATTTACCCTGAATCGTATATCATCATATATTTTGGTCAATGTTTTTGTATCGCGATGTCCAACACGAAAGAACTCCCAAAATTCTAAAATCAGTCGTATGTAAATATCGATATCTTAGTCAAGTTTCTAAAGAAATAATTCCTACTTTTAGACCTGTCAAAAGCAACGATTGTCAGCAATTTAAAAATCTGTACAAAAATAATCCGAAATAAAAAATTCATGCTAACGCAAATATACTACTTGAATCAGCGTTTACTACAAAACTCGATTTATTTCTGGTCCATTTTCAAAGCAGCAAGGAAGGTTCCGTGCGGGATTTTTACGTTTCCGATTTCGCGCATTTTCTTTTTACCTTCTTTTTGTTTTTCGAGAAGTTTTCGCTTACGGGAGATATCTCCGCCATAGCATTTTGCGGTAACATCTTTTCGAAAAGCGGAGATGGTCTCACGCGCGATTATTTTCCCGCCGATTGCTGCTTGAATTGGAATTTTAAACATGTGTTTCGGGATTAAATCCTTCAATCTTTCGCACAGTTGACGACCTCGATATTCCGCATTATCTTTGTGGACAATCATGGACAACGCATCAACTTGTTCTCCGTTCACAAGGATTGTCATTTTCACCATTTCGTTTCTTTCAAATCCATGTAGTTGATAATCAAAGCTGGCATATCCGCGACTGATGGATTTTAAACGATCATAGAAATCATAAACAACTTCGTTCAGCGGCAACAAATATTCGACCAACGCCCGATTTCCAACATAAGTCAGATTTTGTTGAACTCCCCGTTTTTCTTCGCATAATTTCAAAACATTTCCGAGATATTCGTCTGGCAGAATTATTTTTGCGAGAATCCATGGTTCTTCTATGAAGTCTATTTGAGTTGCGTTTGGCATGTCTGATGGATTGTGTAACTCCAAAACTTCTCCGTTGGTCAGATGAACTTTGTAAACAACGCTTGGAGCTGTTGTAACCAGGTCCAAATTGTATTCACGCTCAAGTCTTTCTTCGATGACTTCCAGATGCAGCATTCCCAAAAACCCGCAACGGAATCCAAATCCTAAAGCCTGTGAAGTTTCCGGCTCGAAAGTAAAACTCGCATCGTTCAAATTTAATTTAACAAGACTCTCTTTCAGCTTTTCATAATCAACTGTATCGACGGGAAAAATACTGCAGAATACCACAGGGATGCTTGGCTTGAATCCTTTCAACGGTTCGCTTGTTGGACGATTTTCTTCCGTGATCGTATCTCCGACTCGCGCATCTCCGACACTTTTGATTCCCGCGATGATATATCCAATTTCTCCCGGATTCAACTGACTGACTTCCTTGGTCTTTGGTGTGAAAATTCCAACTTTTTCAACAGGATAAGTCATTTTTGCGGCCATCAGTTTGATTTTCATTCCCGGTTTGAGAATTCCATCCTTTACTCGAACTAAAGTTACAACTCCCATGTAAGGATCATACCAACTATCCACTAAAAGCGCCTTCAGAGGAGCATTTGCATCACCTTTCGGAGCGGGAAGTTTCGTAACCAAAGCTTCCAATACATCTTCGATACCCAATCCTTGTTTTGCAGAAATTTCGATCGCATCTGAGCAATCCAAACCGATGACATCCTCGATTTGCTGTTTTACTCGGTCTATATCTGCCGCAGGCAAATCAATTTTGTTCAGAACAACAATAATCTCGTGATCATGTTCTAAAGCTTGATAAACATTCGCCAAAGTCTGAGCCTCGACTCCCTGAGTTGCATCCACAACCAAAATCGACCCTTCACAAGCCGCAAGAGAACGACTGACTTCATAAGCAAAGTCAACATGTCCGGGAGTATCCATCAAGTTCAGCTGGTAAACATTTCCGTCTTTTGCTTTGTATTCCAAACGAACAGTCTGAGACTTAATAGTTATGCCTCTCTCACGTTCGATATCCATGGAATCTAGCATCTGATCATGGAATTCACGGTCACTAATCGCCCCGCAATATTGCATCAGACGATCAGCCAGAGTGGATTTACCATGGTCGATATGTGCAACAATTGAAAAGTTTCTTATAAACTTCATTGGTTTCTCAACCTTCCGCCTAGCTTTTCAACATACGACACAACTTTGTCTGAAACCTCATTCGCTTCGTTTTCAGTCAAAGTCCTGTTAACTGCGTCTAATACAACTGTGATTCCTATGGACTTCTGGGTCGAACTTATTCTAAACGAATCGAAAATATCAACCTTTGCAATTCGATTATCCAATTTACAAATGTCATTGATTACTTTTCCAACGGAATCCTGTCCTTTGAAAATAAAAGAAAAATCCCTTTCGATTTTCGGGAAAATCTTATTGTTATATTCTCTTTGACGCTTTTTCTTTACCTCATTAATCGCAGGAAGCATCTCAAAAGCCATAATTCTATCCGAAATCCCGAAAAGCTTGTTAATCCTAGGATGTAATTCCCCGAACCATCCAAGTAGCTTTTTGCCTAAGTATACTGCTCCACTCCTGGACGGATGATAATATGACGGCGCACCTACCTCTATTTTAACATTCTTAACATTAACGCCGTAAAAATTCAGCATCGAAAAAAAGTCACTCTTAACATCAAAGACATCATAATTTCTTTTTTTGTTTAACCAATTTCGAGAATTTGCAGCTCCGACTCTAATCCCCGAAATATGAGTTTCCTGATCGCAAAAATCTGCAAACACATGACCTACCTCGAAAATGCTGACCGATCTTTCGCCGTAGTTCAATGACAATACCGCTGTCTTCAACAAATTCGGCAATAAAGAAGGACGCATAACTTCAAAATCCATTGTAATCGCATTTACTATAAGGATTATCTTACGATCCTCTCTGAATGCTTCAGCGTATTCTCTTTTCGTGAAAGAATACGCAACAACTTCAGACATATTTCGGAAAGCCAATAACTTTCTCAAATTCGAAAGCTGATCAAAATCCTTCAAAGAAGCATCTTCACCAATGGAAATCACTGACAAAGGTTTTTCCTGCGCATTATTGTAGCCATTAATACGCAACACTTCTTCGATTAAATCCTCTTCAATTGTCAAATCGTGCCGCCAGGAAGGAACGGTAAAAGTTGCAGACTCATCCTCCTCTGAAACTATCGTCAAACCAAGTTTGCAAAGAATTTCCTTGACCCTTCCCCAATCAATGTCGCACCCCGATACACTCTTGAGCTTCTGTTTAGTCATTTTAATTGAAATTTTCGGATAATTAGTGTTACCGATAGTAAGAACTTCTCCGGCAGAACCTCCACAATTTTCAAGAATCATGCTAGACACTTGCTCCAACGCGTCTATACAGTTATCACGGTCTATACCTCTCTCGAATCTGGTTCGTGAGTCACTAATTGCGTCGAGATAAATTCCTGTTCTTGCGATACATTCCGGTTTAAAATAGGCCGACTCAATCAAAATGTTTTTCGTATTTTCATCGCAGGTAATTTGCTCACCACTCTTAATTCCCAATAAACATAACGGTTCATGATTGTCGTCTTCCGAAATCAGAATGCTGGAATTCAAAGAATATTGCTCTCCTTTGAAATCCGAAAACCTTTCGTTCTTATATGAAAATCTGATATTAAACTTACCTTCGACTTTATCCAAATCATAGATCTGGAACGGCGAACCGCAATCAATCATACAATAATTCGCAATATCAACTACCGCCGAAATGCTATTCAAACCCGCATTTTTCAACGAATCTTTCAACCATTTCGGAGATTCTCCATTCTTCAATCCGCGAATTACTCTAAACGACATTTGCGGAGCATAGTTAAAAACAGCCTCATCTTCATAGTCTATATTCATCGAAATTGTTGGATCGACTTTACATGGTTTTGGCTGATTTTCAACAAATTTTCCGACACCATAAGCCGCCAGATCACGAGCAATTCCTTTTACTGAAAAACAGTCGCCACGATTTGGCGTTATGGAAACATCGAAAATTCCGCCATCAAACCCCAAAACATCCGCAACAGAAGTTTTCAGATCCGTCCCCTCTGGCACTTCAATAATTCCATCGCATTCATTTTCAGCTTCGATCGCCAATTCATCGAAAGAACACATCATTCCCTGACTTTCAACTCCTCGAATCTTACTTTTCTTCAGAATCTCATTGGATGCGGGAATTATTGCTCCTGGCATAGCCAAAATCGCAATCAGCCCCTCGCGAGCATTAGGCGCTCCGCAAACTATTTGATGATGATTCCCTTCACCGTCTACCACAGAGCAAATCTGCAATCTGTCAGCATTCGGATGTCTTTCCGCTTTTTCAATCTTCACTAACTTAAAATTCTTGAAAGCAACCTCAGGATCCAAAAGGTTGTCAACTTCCAATCCGATCGCCGTCAGACTCTCAGCTACTTGAGCAATGCTCTGTTCGGTTTCTAAATATTTTTTCAGCCAATTAAATGAAAATCTCATTTCATTCTCCTATAAGTCCATGGGAGAAAAACCAAAAGTCTCTCTCCATCTTTCATTCGATTCGAAATAATTTCTCAGATCAGGGACACCATACTTAAGAGACGCCAAACGTTCAATTCCAAGCCCAAAAGCAATTCCCTGATATTGAGACGGATCGACTCCCCCTGCCTTCAACACGTTCGGATGAGAAACGCCGCAACCGCCAATTTCCAACCACTTGTCACCTGTACCGAAAATCATCTTTCCGTTTACGATACTGTAATTGATATCGACCTCTGCAGACGGTTCTGTAAACGGAAAAAAACTTGGTCTGAATCGCACTGACAATTTTTCAAGATTGAAGAATTTTTTCAATATATCCTTGATAAGCCACTTAAGTTGAGCCATTCCAACATCTTTTTCCACTACCAACATCTCAACCTGATCGAACATCGGAGTATGCGTCGCATCATAATCGCTACGAAAAGTTCGACCTATGGTAAAAAACCTCAGAGGAGGCTTATTTTCCAACATGCAACGAGTCTCCACGGGCGAAGTATGAGTACGCAGTAATTTGCGACCATGTTCATCTGCAGGCATGTTTAGATAAAACGTGTCATGCATGGTTCGCGCTGGGTGATATTCAGGCATATTCATGGTATCAAAGTTAAAATACTCACTCTCAATATCTGGACCTTCAACAAAGCGAAACCCGTATCCATTCAAAATCGTTGCAATTTCCGAAAAAACCTTACTGATAGGATGTATATATCCATAAGACTGGACATCCACAGGCATAGAGATGTCAATTTTTTCACTTTCCAGCTTTTTCTCCAACTCAATCATCTCGAGATCGCCTAATTTTGCTTTCAATCTCTCAAGAATTTCATTTTTTATCTCGTTAATCCTCGCTCCAACACGTTTTCTCTCTTCTTGAGGCATATTTTTCAAACATTTCATCTTTTCCGTAATTTTTCCGTTTTTTCCAAACACCGCAACACGGATTCCCTCTAGTTTTTTCAGATCTTTACATTGGTCAATTTCGAACATACAACTGCCAAGCAATTTATCGAGTTCTGCTAACATTTTTTCCTCAAAACTTTTGGGAGATCATACCATAAATTCAGGCGTGCTTGAAGTCTTCCGAAAAAAGCGCAAAATTTGACATTATTTCTTTTTCGACCTATAATTTAGGGAAGTGGAGGTAAGGTAATGTTTGAGTATTGTAATCAGATTGTACGAATGTTGACGGGTTGCCCGATTATTGTCGCGGCAGTTTCGAATTTAATCTTAGCTGTAGTTTTTTTTCTGTCTTTTTATCTTCCGAAAAAATTCGTAGATAAGGAGTTAAAAAGGGTCCGAAAAAGTTCGATGAACAGATTTGATAAAGTCATAGTCCTTCTTGCGGGGATGATTTTTTCGATAGTGTTCTGCGTCGTAGGATCTGAAATAATCTCCGGATTTGTTCCTCATCAAATACCAGATGAGTATGTTTCCGTGCTTGTCTTGTTTGCAGCATTGTCGGTTTTGTTGCGATCGCTGGTAGATTCCGACCTGATAGACCCCAAAGAGGTCCCTTCTCACTTAAAGTTATATCGTATTTCTTTTGTGTCGTTTGTCGCCGCTTCTTCTTTCTCTATCTTGTCGACAAAATTCCCGAATTACATAAGTTACGGATTTACTGTAGCAATTTTTATTTACTACTTTGCGGAATTGTGCGCAGAAAGAAAAGTCATTGAAAGATGCTTCACTTTACTAACTACGGAAGAATTTTCAATTGGAATAAAATTAGTCGACTTCATCAGTCGCAAATTTGTTTTCGTCGCATCCTTGGGGATGGTCGTAATCCCTTTGATAAATCAAAAAATGAATGTTTCTCTGGATACGGTGTTGTATGTCAATATCCGAGACATGTTCTGCGTTTTGGCGGGAATGTTTATGCTTCAGGTAACCTCCTCCGCCGTTATAAATCGATTTATCAAGAGGTTAATGGATTCCTCTGGTAAGGGAAAAGACCCGGAAAAGTCGCTCCAGGTACACAAAACAAATTGGTTATGGATTTGTGATGTTTTGATCATAGCATTTTATGTTACGATTGCTCTGGCGATTCTTTGGTTGGTAGGTGTCGATGTTCAAAGATACATTTTCCATGACACAATAGTGAGTGTAGTCACAGTTGTTTTCGGAGGAATACTTCTTTTCAATGCATTTGGCGAGTTCATGAACTCGCTTGTCGATAAGGCTGCCCCAGGGGACTATGAGAAGCTCCTAACCTTTATGCCGATCATCAAGGTTGTGTTTACTGTGGTCCTGCTCTTCATTTTGGGATTGACCGTTTTATCCCTGTTCGGAATACCTATTATGCCGGTGTTAGCTTCTTTGACCGTGGTATGGGGAGCCATTGCATGGGCAGCGGGCGATATCATCAAGGGCTTCTTACAAGGTGTCGTTTTTCTGTTCGAAAGTAATTTCTATATCGGAGATTGGATTGTAATTAACGGAAGATCAGGAATTGTGGTAAAAATTTCTCTGCGAACTTTAACCGTGCGTGACATCAACGGAGATGAGTATATAATTCCGTACAGCAACGTCACAGAAATTACAAACCAATCCAGAGGCTACTTCTTGCACAACGAGTGTCTGTTGGTGGCTCCGGATTCCGATATAGAAAAGGCAAGCAGTTTGTTGGTCGATGTGGTAGATGAGTTAAAAGCTGACCCACGATACTCTAAGGGGATTCTGGGAGATGTAAATCTGATGGGTGTCAAGACATTTTCCGATGAAGGTATAAAAATATGTTGGACCCTGAAAGTGCACACCTCTTTGCGTTTGCTTCATTTGGAGATTTACAGACGATTGCTGCCGTTACTACGTGAAGCCGGAATTTCCGTACCTTACAGGCAGGCTTACACGGAGCGTTTGTTGACACCAAACAGCACTAATATAGACAACGGGCAGGCTTACACGGAGCGTTTGTTGACACCAAACAGTTAGGAAGTTTGCAAAGATCATTAAAAAAACAGATACCCGTCAGAAATTTGCGGGTATTTTGTTTTTCGTATCAACGAAAAAGTCAAAAACAAAATAATTTAAAAAAAAATAATCAAAAGTAACGGTTTATTAACATATTTCTTTTAAAATAAAAAATTGTAATTGCGGGAGAATAAATATGAAATTCAAAACTTTTTGTACGTGCCTTACATTAGTGCTATACTCGGGAACTGCTATGGCGGGAGGGATAATTTCAAAAAAGAAAAATATTTCTAAAAAGGCAAAATATGAAACTCTACTCGATGAAGTATCTGCCAAAGAATCCGATGTTTCCTCGGAAATGTCAAAAGAAAAATCTGCGATAAGTGCAAACAAAACATCAGGTAAAAAGAAGAAATATTCCGAAAATGAAACTCATTCTACATATGTGCAGACAAATTCAGAATTCGAAGATTCGGTAAATAACTCTCATCCTACAGCATTTAACTCTATTCCTGAAGAAGATCCGTCGGCATATGGATCAAAGCTGATGGAAAAGTCTGGTTCGTCGTCGAATATCTCCGATACAAAAGATTCTTATTCTCTATCCGATATCCAAACAGAACCAACTTCTTATGAGGAACAAATCCAAAAATTAACTGGACTCAGATTGGATATTCCTCCGAAAAATAAAGTGAAGTTTATTTCTGAAATACTGAATGTCCCTGAAATAATTCTGACTACTGGTGTTAACAAAAATGATGATCGAGTATATTTGATGTATCAACCTTATGATACCAAGCGTAAAATGAAGAATACAGCGTTAGTGGAGAAAGCGAACGCAAAATGGAAAAAATATATCGACCAACTTAAGGGTATAATTCCCCACACCGAGTATAACGCAATAAAAATATACAAAGACGATCTTGTCAAGATTATGAACAACACAGACGAATATAAATTCGACTCATCCGAACAAGCAAGATCTCTACGACGACAAAAAGCACTGGAATTACTACGCAAATAAAAAACAGACACCCGTCAAAATTGGCGGGTATTTTGTTTTTGCGATCGGGATGAATAGATTTTAGACAACATTATTCTTCCAACAAAGACGTAATTCTTCGATATAACCTATCCAAAGTGGTATTTTATACACAATCCAGGGTTGTAATTATATTTGTTTTCTGCTATTTGTAAAAATATGGGCTGAGAGTTTTGTACAAACTGATCAAAATTCAGGTATTGTGTCTTTTTCGTTTTTGACTCTCGCCCTTGTCATTGCGGTCTCGCTCTGTTGCAGAATTGTGTAGTTTTTGTGTTA
>CADARG010000011.1 GCA_902790255.1 uncultured Pseudomonadota bacterium
TTTGCTTGCCGCATCAGTAATATCTTTTGCGTAGCGATTCAGCGCATCGAATTCCGACTCGGCATTTTCTGAATTTACTTTGTTATTCATTCTAATACCTCCGATTATTTTTTCTAATTTATCTAGATTACCTCCGCATTGGATAAAAAATGGTTTAATTTTTTCGATCGAAAGCAAACAAAAAATCAGATTATCCAAACTGATATATTTGTCCCCGAGCTTTTGAGCTCTTTTGTCCGCATTATTCAAAACTTGATACAATTCGCTGGACAAGCTGAGCTGCGCGTTCCCGTAAACCTGTGGAATTTTATCAATCTCATTATCGCACAGATTTTCCAACTGATTCTTGTTTATACCTTGCAGAAGTTTATCTGTAAGATAGTCATTCTGTTGCAATATCGATTTCAAAACATGGAAAGGCGTAAGTATTTGTTGCTGCTTCGCTTTAACATGCTCCTGAGCGGCTTGTAATGCCATCATAACAGATTGAGTCATATTCTGATTCATAATTCCTCCATTCTGTAACGGAGGGAATTATATCACTTTCTCTAAAAAATTTCAGGATTTTCACTTTTAATTAACCTCTGTTTGTTATCGTCGAACTGTATTGTTGGAGGTAGTGTAATGAGAAGAGTAGTAGGTTTCGCAGCATTTTGTTGTATGGTTTTAAATTTAGGTATTGTTTCAGATGCAACAGCCGCAAGCACATTTAATCAATTAAGAATAAAGGAACTGGAAAAAGATCCAAGAATTCAGGAATATCTCGAATTGATGGAAAACGAAGAGAATTCCAACAACCAAATTTATGACAGAAGAAGAAATCAAAGAGATATCGAGTCAGATTTTGGAAACGAATCAGATAATTTTCAAGACGAATCAGATGATTTTGTTTACGACACTCCAAGAAAAACAAAAAATAACAAAAGAAAAAAAAGAACAAATAAAAATCGATCTGTTCAAAATTACGAAAATGATTCCGCTGATTACGAAATGTACGATAATCAAAGTATGAATGAATCTCAAAATTCAAGACAAATCACCAAAAAAAATCGAAAAAGGAAGAAAAAAAAGAATAATAGAGCTCAATCGGTTCAAAATTACGGAAACGATTTCGCTAATTACGAAATGTCCGACAATCAAGGTATGAATGAATCTCAAAATTTCGGAAACAATTCCCAAAAGAATAAGAAAAAGAGAAGAAAGAAGAATAATAGAACCCGGTCAAATTCAAAAAATATGACAAACCAAAATAATCAAATGAATATGATGAATGGAACTCAAAATTTCGGAAATAATTCCGTGGATTATGATATGTCTGGCAATCAGATGATGAACCCATCTCAAAATTCTGTACAAACTTCAAAAAAAAGCAAGAAAAAAAGAAAAAAGAGAAACAGAAATCGATCGAATCAGACAAATATGATTAACCAAAACAAAAATTGGCAGTTAAAGATGAATCCAAAAACATCGAGAAAAAAATTTCTCCGATAAAATCATTTCCGTTGGATAAAGACAAAGTTTTGACCCAAACCGATTCTGTTAAAAATGTAAAATTAGCAGTGAATTTGGAGAATTCCGGAAAAGAAATCAAAGAAAAATTACTGCAGGTAAATAACAGCAGAAAAACTTACAACTTGATTCGGACTCCGGACAAAAAATTTAAGAGTAACATTCAAACAAATAAATTTCGTGAGGAACTCAATTATTACAGAAAATTATATTCTGCAAATTTGAAAAAAGCCTAATAGCGAGGGAGAGAGATAATGAAGAAAGTAACACTTGGATTGACAGTTGTCGCATCATTTGTATGCACTGATATTTTTGCAGATGCGCCTAAAATTTCAGAACAACCGAAGCAATCACAAAAATTGACAGAATCAACTTCATCGAATATTGTTTCAAAAGTTGAGAATCATAACGAAATTTCTAATTGCAATGAATTGCAAAACCAAGTAAAAGAACTATCTAATCGCAACTTTGCATTGGAGAAGGAAAATTCATCTCTTCAAAGTCAGATTCAAAAATTGCAAGACAACGCATGGAACAATGATAACGAAAATAAACGATTGAGTATCAAATTATTACATCTTGAACAAGAAAAGGAAGAGCTTCTGCAAAAATTGTTTGAACATCAGATGAACGTTCAAGAAGTAAAAGAGGTTTCTTTCGAACTGAATTCTTTGTTGAATCAAATTCCAGCGGAGGATGAAACTACCAAAGACTGCATTAAATTGTTGCAAGATTTAACGGACATGGATAATCGCATCAAGCAGCTAATAAGCAGTACCGAAATTATCGAACTGAATTCAGATAAAAGTCACAAAATCGAAGAGTTGATTAAAGAACTCAAAACCATGCAAGAATTGGTACAAAAGAAAGTGGAATTTTACAAAAATCATGAACAAAAACTAACGACACTTTGCAACAAAAAGAAAACTGAGTTACCAAAACAGTTGGAACAAACTCGAACTCAGTTAACCCAAGAATTGAAAAAATATCCAGAATTATCAAATATAAAATTAGAGGAAAATTTAATGAATAACATCAAGACTATAAAGACATTTCGTAAAAATAAATCGGCGGAACAGGCAGATAAAATCAAATCATTGGAAAAAACTCTCAATGAATATGTAAAATTAAAAATCAAAGAAACGGATCTTCGTAGACTTGAAACGAAAACTCGAACTTTTTCAGATAACATTGAAAAAATTGAAGTAATGATCGCGGATTTCATTAAGAAAAATGAAAGACTGGAATTTTTAAAAAACGAAGCTCTCAAAACTATAGAAAATGCAAAAATAGCTAATGATAACCAAGCGAAAGAAAAAAATTAGTCGTCAGTATTTATTTTGGGAAAATTAAAAATGATACTTTAGTTTTCCCCTATATTATGATAGATTTCAGATGGTTTCGAAAGCCGCCGTGGCTCAGTGGTAGAGCACATCCTTGGTAAGGATGGGGTCGTGAGTCCGATTCTCACCGGCGGCACCATCTTTGAATTTTTTGCAACACGCTGGAGACAAGAGAAAAGTAACCGGGGAATTTTCGTCCTACAATAGTCGTATTCAATCCGCCTAGGAAATCATATCTTTTAAATCAAACGCCTCTATAAATTCTCTCCATTCCCCTTTGCTCAGTCCGCTGGTTTCCTGAGAAATCTTTTCGCCCTGCAACATTTTTTTATTCAGATCGATACATTTTTTCGAAACACTCACTGAATTTTTACGATAATTTATGAAAGCATCGTACGCAAATGGAACCCATAACCTAACAATGTCCAAAATTGCATTGGCATAGCATTGGATTTCATATTGAGCATGAGAATCAGCACGTAATCTTAAGAAATGAAACAAATTATGTAAGTCGATTTTCCAATACATTTCAGTGTAAACATTCACAGGCAAAATGGTTCTAGCCAGCTCTCGGGTTAGCCCCAAATCATTGAGCATGTGCGAATATTTTTCATATGCTTTTTCGCTAAATTCAGATAAGGTCTTCGCTATTTCCGATTTATCCTCCGAAGACATTTGATCATCTGCCCTACCTTGTTTGTTTGTTTTGGACTGCCCAGCAATTTTCGATAGCTCCGGGATATAAAATTCATTACTCAGTACTGAATATCTTGCCGAATATTCATTGATGTTTGCTGTGCGATGTCTGACCCAATGACGCATTACGAAAATAGGAAGTTTTATGTGTAACTTTATCTCGCACATTTCAAACGGAGTGGTATGTCCATGTCTCATCAAATAATTAATAAGCCCCCTGTCTTCATTTACTTGTTTTGTCCCCGCACCGTAAGAAACCCTTGCCGCCTGCACGATCGATGAATCATTTCCCATGTAATCCACGACACGAATAAATCCGTGATCCAAAACAGGAATCGTTTTACACAAAATTTTTTCCAGTTCCGCAGAAATCACTCTTCCGGTTTCATTTCGTACAGCCTCACACATTTTTCGTCTCCTCTGTTTCGATTCTTTTTATCATCTGATATTATAGCGATAATTGGGAAAAAAGCACCAGCAAAAAGGGGATTTATGAAAAGACTTATTAACGGAAAGATAATCGCTGAAAAGTTTTGTGAAACAATCAAAGAAAAAGTCGAAAAATTGAAAAATAATGGAGTTACTCCGTGTATAGCTTTGATAAAGGCAAATGACGATCCTGCAAGCGAAATATATGTCTCCAAAAAAGAAAATTTAGCAAAAGTTTTGGGAATAAGATCGCAAACGTACAAATTTCTTCCGGGAGTAAAAGAAGATTTTTTAAAAAATCTGATCAAGGATTTAAATCAGGATCCGACCGTTCACGCAATATTGCTTCAATCTCCGCTTGCTGAAGGCTTGAGTTTCAAAAAACTCATAAATTTGATCTCGCCGGAAAAAGATGTGGATGGTCTTACCTCCATAAATCAAGGCAGATTGTTTGCCGGAGAAAGTTGCGTTCTTCCCTGCACTCCTCAAGGTGTTATGCATTTAATTCATTCGGTAAAAGAAGATATTTCAGGTATGCATGCCGTTGTTTTGGGAAGATCCGTTATTGTCGGACGACCAATGATCTCGATGTTGTTAAATAATGATTGCACGGTTACTGCGCTACACTCAAAATCGAAAAATGTTCTAGGAATTTGCTCAACTGCTGACATAATTGTAAGCGCTATCGGAAAACCGAAATTTATTACCCAAAATTTCATTAAGCCGGGAGCAATAGTCATAGATGTCGGAATAAATCGAATTATCACTCCGGAAGGTAAGAAAAAAGTTGTCGGGGATGTCGATCTCGATGATGTTTGGGATTTTGTGGAAGCAATCACACCGGTCCCCAATGGAGTTGGTCCGATGACAGTTGCATACCTAATGAGTAACACTGTTAATTTGGCGATAAATCAGAATCGAAAAAAGCTCGGTCTTACATTTGATAGATTTTGATAAATCAGAAAAAATCGAACTTTTCGGTATCAAATTTATTTTTCTTTCGCATTGAGTTATTTTTGCTCGTTTTGTATCATCTATGGGGTTATTTTTTAGAGAGGAATTATGGCAGAAGAAGAGCAAGTTTTGGGAGTGGTCGCTCAATATATTAAGGATTTATCTTTTGAGAATATAAATCCGATTTCACAAATCGCGACTTCCAATGATCAGCCGAACATTGACGTTCAACTAAAGGTGAATACAAATAAAACGAAGCAGAAAGATGTTTACAGCGTTGAATTGATCACCGAAATTACCACAAAAGTAAAAAATACTACTTTGTTTGTGATGCAATTAAACTATTGCGGTGAATTTTTGATAAAGGGATTCGACGAGGAATTGATGAATCCGATTTTATACATCGAATGTCCTCGTTTGTTGTTCCCATTCGCTCGGAGTATAATTTCCAACGCCGTAAATGAAGGTGGTTTCCCTCCGTTGTTTTTAGCTCCTGTTGATTTCGCGGGGCTATATCAACAGCAAATGGAAGCAAAAAACCAAGTAAAACAATAAGCTGAAAAGGTGTTAAATTTGAAGAAAAACGTCATCAAGTCTGAAGATCAACTTTCGTTGTTGGATTGCGATTTCAGCGGTGACGTTGCTTCAAATTTTCCATCTAAAAAAATCTGTTCTGATTCAGAAAAAATTTCATTAGAAAAAGAATCTATAGAGAAAGAAAACTGTTCGGAAAAGGTCTTGGCCGATAGAATTGATGTACCCGACCCTATCGAAGAAAAATCAAATCACACAGAAATTAAAAAAGATTTCGCTGAAAAAAAATTAGCGATTTTGGTGGACGGATCAAATTTTATATACCGAGCATTTTATGCCTTGCCACAACTGACTGCACCCGGCGGAAACCCAGTTGGTGCGGTCTACGGATTTTGTTCAATGCTTATTTCTCTTTTGGGAAAGCATAAATCTGATCTGTTTTGTGTCGCGCTAGATGCCGGACGAGATACTTTTCGCAAAGAAATTTATTCCGAATACAAAAACAACAGAGAGGAAACGCCAGCTGATTTAAAGTCACAATTTCCGATTTTGATCGAGGCGTGTCGCGCTTTCGGAGTTCCCATAATTGAGACCATCGGATATGAAGCCGACGATATCATTGCGACAATCGCAACGGAATTATCTCAGCAAAATTATGAAGTTCGAATTATTGCTTCCGATAAGGATTTAATGCAGTTGATCGACGAAAATATTTATTTATTCGATCCCATAAAATCCAAAATCATAAAGGAAAATGAAGTTTTAGAAAAATACGGAGTAGTCCCACGTCAAATGGTGTCGTTGCAGGCGCTGATGGGAGACTCAACCGATAATATTCCGGGAATCCAAGGTGTCGGACCGAAAACCGCATCAAAACTGATTAATCAATTTCAATCGTTGAAAAATATATATAACGAAATTGAAAATGTGACCCCGCCAAAGCTCAGAGAAAAATTGATTAACCAAAAAAATATGGTGGAGATTTCTGAAAAATTGGTTACTCTTTGCAGAAATGTGCCTATTAATGAAGATTTTTCGAATTTTAAAATAAATCTTGATCCTGAAGAAACGAAAAATTTTCTCAACAAATATAAATTTAATTCTTTGGTAAAAAGATTTGAAAAGCAAATTAATCACATCGAAAAAAGGCAACGTCGGTATCTCAATTTTTCAAAACCAAATGATCTGCAAAATTTCTTTGAACTGAATCATGTAAAAAAGTTCAGTATTTTTTCTACTACATGTTTTAATCAAAGTGAGATTTTGGTTATTTGTACAGAGTCTTATGTGACAAGTTGTTTTTTCATTCGAGATGATGATGAAAAAAACTTGTTTACTGAAAAAAACATTCTTCATTTCAACGATCTTCGAAAAATTTTAGATCCGTATTTAGAAAATGAATCAATAGAAAAAATCGGATTACGAGGAACTTTCAGACTGTTTCCGAATATGAAGTCTTTTAATGATATCGGTGCGATGGGATATTTGCTACATGGAGTCATCGGAAATAAAATTTCCGATTTATTTCCGGAAAACGATTCTTACATATGCAAATTTAACTTCTCCGAAGTTTGCAATGTGGAACAATGCTGTTTGTTGGCATCCCTTATGTTTGATGAATTTGATAATTTTCGCGCAGAGCTAATCCGAAATAATTTGGAAGATATATATCAAAAAATCGACATGCCTTTGATTCCTATCCTGAATAAAATGGAAGAAAAAGGAATTTTAGTTTCACGGGAAAAACTTCAAAATTTTGCAGAGGAACTAAAAGAAAAAATCAAAAACATCGAGACAGAATTATTTTCAATCTCTGGACAAGAATTTAATCCTGCGTCCGGAAAGCAATTATCAAAATTATTGTTTGATGAATTAAAAATACCGAGACCTTCGAAAAAAAATTCGTTAGATATTGAAAGTTTGGAAGAATTGTACAGTTACAGTCCGATTCCTAAATTAGTGGTTCAATGGAGAAAGTTATCTAAGTTACTTTCCACTTATACTTACTCACTTTGCGATTTATTGAATGAAAAAACTAATCGACTTCACACCCGATTTAATGTTACGGCAACTGCAACAGGCCGCCTTTCTTCATCGAATCCGAATTTGCAAAATATTCCGCATCGAACCGAACAAGGAAGGAAAATTCGATCGGCTTTCATCAGTCCAAGTGGCAGCAAATTAGTTTCGTTCGACTATTCTCAAATCGAATTACGAGTGCTGGCGCACATGGCTGACATAAAATTTTTAAAAGACGCGTTTTTGAAAAATTTGGATATTCATCAGGCAACCGCATCCCAAATTTTTGATATAAACTTAGAAAATGTAACTCAGGAAATGCGTTCCCGAGCGAAAACCATCAACTTCGGAATCATTTATGGGATGTCACATTTTAGGCTGGCCAAAAATTTGAATATTTCGAATTCTGAAGCGAGAAATTATATAAAAAATTATTTTCAGAGGTTCCCTGAATTTGCAAAATTTCACGAAAATGTATTAGATTTTTCCAGAAGACACGGGTATGTCGAAACCCTGATTGGACGTCGTTGTTTTTCAAAAGAAATTAACTCAAAAAATCCCATGCTGAGACAATTCGGAGAAAGGCAAGCTTTCAACGCGATCATCCAAGGATCTGCTGCTGATATTGTAAAAATCGCAATGATAAAAGTTGCAAAACACCTTCCAAACTTCAATTCCTCCATGATAATACAAATTCACGACGAATTAGTTTTTGAAACTCCGGATGAATTCGTGGAAAAAAGTATCCCTGCAATAAAAGAAATTATGGAAAATGCTTATCAATTATCCGTACCGCTTCTTGTAGAATCGAAATACGATACTTACCTAAAGTGATCTTCAAAAAATTTTCTAACTTCGTTTTTACATTTTTCTAAATCTTCAGAATCGACAGCACTGGTGTCGAATTCGTCATGATATTTAAATTCTTCATTTATCGCGAGAATTTGCTTTTCGTTAAAATAACATCTTACCTTGTCTGAGGTTATCCAAACCATATTATCGATCGGGAACATATTATAAAAATTTGTGAAAAAATTTCTCAAATTAGTCCTTTGCAAATTTATGACATAAGCATGCATGCCGACGCGAAATAATCGAGTTTTATAAAAACTATCTCGATACCCTAAAAACGCAATATCAAAATCTTGAGGTAATTTTCGTAAAAACATTTTCAGTTTTGTCCTGAAAAATGGCTTTAGAATAACATCGTCTTCAAAGATCAAAATTTTGTTGTAAGCATTTTTATAACATTGATTCCATAAGGCGAGATGACTAAAAAAACACCCGATATCATTCTCCCGAAAATATTTTTTGTATAATCTCAACTTGGTATCTGGATAACGGAGGCATTCCGCCACATATTTTTTCGTATCACTTTCGTCTTTAACAAATGAAGAAACCGTCATTCTTTCTGGATCATCATTAAAAACGGGTTCATCTTCACTAATTGAAATTTCCCGCCAATCAACAGCGCTAAATCTCGAATAATTATCCAACTGCGAACTAAAAAATTTCAACCGACTTTTTGCGTTATCCAAATTGATTACAAAAATAGGAATTTCTTCGTTTGGAGTTAGAATCCTATCGATATGTCTGCCAAACAAATTCAAAAAATAAGAAATGGAGGCGGCAAACAAAGTCACAACAACTATCCGAAGAACCGACTCTCCTAAACTTTTTAACCATTCTTCAATCAATTTCAACCTACACAAACCACTCCTCCGATATAAAACCATCCCTATTCAAAACACCATACTGACCCTTTGCAACATCGCATTCATTCTCGAATAATTTTACAACATATCGGATGATATTTTTAACTATTTTCGCTTTACAATCTCGACTAACATTTCACAACTGATCTCCCCATTGTAATTTCTTACTCGCTTTATCTGTTCGCACAACTCTCTGAATCCCATTACCTGTGCATACATCAAAAATTATATGCCCGGACTTTTTTATCGGTTTTTTTATGATGGTGTTATTATTCTCAAATTTCGTTTCTTTTTTTGAAAAAATTACGTAACAAAATTTTTCATCCTCATATCGTAAAGTTGCGTTTTTTAGACTGGCATGACGCCTAGTTCTTGCTAATCGAATCGAAAAATGACACCAATCTTTCTCTAACAATTTACAACTCTGAGTTGCACAAGGCAGTAACGGATACCACCCCAACTCTGTCGCTAAATTTTTGGCTTCTAAAATATTTTTGTACCCATTCGGAGTGCCTGGTTCTAAAATAAAAACGTATTTTTCAGCCAAAGCAAATATCTTTTTCAGAACTGATTTTTTATCTTTTATTTCGTTTACAAAATAAGAAGCAAATACGGCCTCATACCTGTTTTTACAACAAAATTTCCGAAAATCATCCGAACAAATTTTTACGTCCTCGCCATTTAATTTTCTGAAAACTTTTCGCATCGCTTCAGATTTTTCTACAGCTTCATAATTCACTTCACAATCCCGGAGAGCGATTTTTAAAGCTCCTACTCCAGCCCCTACATCCAAAATGTTCGAAAAATTTTTCCCTATATTTTTGAACCTTTCCAGAACATATTTTATTACACTATAGGTTGCAGGCATGCGTCCTTGCGCATAGGCTATTGCTTGAGGGAAATTTAGCTCTTTGAAACTTTTGTTTCGATAATTTTCGGAAAGTTCAGAATAGTTTTTCGATACGTTTTTACCTACCCCATAGGTCTCCGACAATTCATCAAGACAAACCAAAATCTCCTCTGGTAAATCGAACATTTGATTAAACTAATTTTACGATCAACCCATCTAAACTTGAATTCAAAACTACCTGACATGCCAAACGAGAACTCATGTCAATTCCTAAAACCATATCCAAAGTATTATCTTCTTTTTCAGAAATCTCGGGTAACTTATCCAACAAATTTTCAACTTTTATATGACATCCGCCGCACACACCGAACCCTTCGCAATTGCTATTTAATTTAATTTCATTTGCTTCAGCAATCTGCAAAACTGTTTGTCCCTCTTTGAAATCAACAATTTTTTTTGTTCCATCTTTCAATATGAATGTAATATTCATGGCTACACTCCTCGAATATCCTGTAACTTCTTTCCACTAAGATGATTATTTATAATCTCATCCAAAAATTTTCCGAAAATATTTTCCAATTCATTTTTAACAGGAATAACCTCTTGAAATTTTTCCTCGAACAAAATTTTTTCTAACTTTGAAATCTTTTCCGATGCAATTTTTTGAAAATCCACAGGAATTTCCTTAATTATCGATTTCCAAAACCTAATCGATCTTTCAGTTTCAATTTTTATTGAAATATTGTTCGCTTTAATTTGATCTCTTTCTTTTTCTTTGAAAGCTTTTTCCAGAATTTCCATCATATCGCTATCAGACAATCCCGCAGACGATTCGATTACAATTTTCTGGCTAATTCCTGTTGTTTTTTCATAAGCTTTAACATCCAAAAGACCATTCACATCGATAGAAAATTCAACTATGACACGGGCGAGACCAGCGGGCATTGCAGGAATTCCTTTCAGCTCAAAATTCGCGAGAGTTCGACATTCATCTGCCAAAGGACGCTCTCCCTGCAAAACTCGAAATTTCATCCCTGTCTGATTATCTTGATAGGTGGTATATTCTCTACGTTCGGTTATCGGAATCGGAGTATTTCGGTGAATAACCTTATCTACACCTCCACCGAAAGTCTCAATTCCCAAAGTTAACGGAACAACATCGATCAGTAATATATTGTCATTTTCAACAATGGAATTAGCTTGAATCGCCGCACCGAAAGAAACCGCTTTTTCCGGATCAAGATCATCGAAAATTTTTGTCTTGAAATGTCCTGAAACAAATTCTTTTATAAAACTGAGTTTGGTCATCCCTCCAACTAACACAATTCCGTCTAAATCCTCAGGCGAAATTTCTGCGTCTTCCAAAACTTGCGAAGAAATCAAAAAAGTTCTTTCGAATATTTTTTTCAGATATTTTTTTGCATTTTCCCGAGATAACGCAAACTTGTAAACCTTATTCCTAACCGAAAAATCTTTTTCTACTAAATCTTTTTCTACTAAATTTTCTTTTAAAAATTTTGCTACTCGCTTTCCCTGCATTTTTTCATTGGATGACGCGTCAGTGATGTTATTTCTCTGAAAATTCTCATCAAGAATCATCTGATCCACATCATCTCCGCCGAGATAATTGTCGCCACCTGTCGCCAAAACTTGAAAAATTCCATTTGATAAACGCAGCACAGAAAAATCAAAAGTTCCTCCCCCCAAATCATAAACTGCGAAAACCCCATTTTTGTTTTTATCCAATCCGAAAGCAATCGCAGCTGCTGTCGGTTCATTAACTAAACGCAAAACTTTTATTCCGGCAATCGATGCTGCTTGTTTAGTCGCGGTTCTTTGCGCGTCGGAAAAATGCGCGGGAACGGTAATCACCGCCGCATCGATCTTTTTTCCTAATTTCATTTCCGTAGTTAATTTTATATAAGAAAGAATATCAGCGGAAATTTCTGCTGGACTGCGATCGAAAATTTTTTCATCATTTCCCATGTGACGCTTCACGGAAAAAATGGTATTTACATCATCTGCCTTGTATATCGCCTCATTACCGACAATCGGACGATTTTCTGAATAATTCACCACTGACGGGACCGTTTTCCCGCCATCTATTTGCACCACTTCTGGCACACCATCTTTTAGAAACGATATAACCGAAGCAGTCGTTCCCAAATCAATCCCTACTGTAAACATCGGACCTTTCTTTTTCTAAAAACGAATTCAAAAACTTCAACTCACTAAAAATTTCAGAAAATTTTTCCATATCACTTTCATTTTTTTTCAACAACGAAATCAGCTCATTTCTTTTCTTTTTGATCTCATTTTGAAATGCAATTTTATCTTCATCATTTTCCAAAGATGCATATTTTTCTCTGATTTCGAACATCTTCACGGACAACTCTGTCGACATCTTCTCCGTAGAAATATTTCTCAAATTCAAAAAATATTCCGCCCTTTTGATATCATTTTTTAAAATATTGTAAGCCTCATTTAACAGCCCCAGATTAACTGAACCCGCCGAATTTTTCAGCAAATAAAAATAATTCTGCGTCAACAAACCAGCATCTACGTCGTAAGTAACTGGAAGCTTCAAAATCTCAAAATAATTCATTTCACGAGCAACAACTTCCACTGCAACATGGAGACGAATCTACACTGAAAGATTTTCCGCAACCGCATTTTGTTTTTGCATTTGGATTTTGAAAAACCAAACTTCCTCCCATCGGACTTTTCACATAATCCAAAGTCATTCCCGAAATAAACATTACGGCTTTAGGCGCAACAAAAATTTTTACTCCGTTTTCTTCTACTAAAAGATCTTCATCTTTTTTCTCTTTTACGAAATTCAATTCATATGTCATGCCACTGCATCCACCGGAAACAACATCTATTCTCATACCCAAACATTTTTCTTCAACAATCGATTGCTTCAAAAAATTCAAGGCATTTTCCGAAAAATTAATTATTTTTTGCATACTTCCTCTCCCTTTTTCGATAAGTAATTTTCAATTGCCTTTTCAATCGCTTCCTCGGCTAAAACCGAACAATGCGCTTTCACCGGAGGCAGCGATAAATATTCCGCAACATCCTGATTTTTTATTTTTTTCGCCTCATCCAAGGTTTTACCTTGAACCCAGTCGGTAATCAATGCACTTGACGCGATCGCCGCGCCACATCCGAAAGTTTTAAACTTTGCGTCAGAAATTTTTCCTTCGTTATCGACCTTTATCTGCAACTTTATAACATCGCCGCAGCTCGGAGCACCGACAACCGAAGTCCCGACATTTTCATCTTTTTCATCCAAACTCCCAACGTTTTTCGGATTTGAATAAAGCTCCATCAATTTCTCTGAATATTTCATAATCTTCTCCTTTTACCAAAGTGGGCTCATGCTGCGCAAACGAGAAACAACCTCTATGATTTTATCTGACACATACTCAACTTCATCAAAAGTCGTGAACCTACCCAAACCTATCCTCAAGGAACAATGAGCCAAATCTTCTCTAATGGAAATCGCTTTCAAAACGTAGGATGGCTCAAGAGAAGCCGAAGTACACGCCGACCCGGAAGAAATGCAAACTTCAGGCATTCCCAACATTATACTTTCGCCCTCAACTCCTTCAAAACTGAAATTCAGACACCCCGGAATTCTCTTTTCGCGGTCTCCATTTAAATAAACCTTCTCAAGTCGCGATAAAATCTTATCGATGAAATAATTTTTAATTTCGGCCAGCCTTTGAAACTCTTGAGACATTTCACTTCTTGCAATTTCGCAAGCTTTTCCCAAGCCTACACAAAGCGGAACGGGTAAAGTACCGGAACGAACTCCTCTTTCTTGCCCACCTCCGAAAAACAAAGGAGTCAAACGAATTCTCGGTTTGATACACATATACAAAGCCCCAACGCCCTTTGGTCCGTAAATTTTGTGACCGGAAATGCTCATCAAATCGACATCGCCGGCATTAACCTCAATCTTCCCAATTGCCTGAGCGGCATCTGTATGAAACAAAACTCCATGCTCCCGACAAAGTTTACTGATTTCTTTTATCGGCTGAATGGTCCCTATTTCATTATTTACTGTCATAACAGAAACCAAAATCGTATCATCGTCGATTTCCCTTCTCAGAAAATCCACGTCGACAATACCATTACTTAAGACGGGAGCAAAAACTACTTGATAACCTTCGGATTGAAGTGAACGACAAGTCTCTAAGACACATTTATGCTCAATCGCCGAAGTAATAATTTTTTTTCGATTACTTTTGTAATAATGCACAGCCCCTCTGATCGCCAAATTGTTAGATTCAGTCGCTCCTGAGGTAAAAATAATTTCACGAGGATCGTTTGCCTTTATAAGATCCGCAATTTTTTTGCGCGCATCATCCACGGCCTCATTCGCTTCAAGTCCCATAACATGCCCTGAATGAGGATTTCCGAATTTTTCCGTAAAATACGGCAACATCTCACCAACAACTCTCTCATCGCAGGGAGTTGTCGCCTGATAATCCATATAAATGTTCATACTAACACCTCTCTCTTATATTGTATGACAACAATATAGTGACTTGCAACATTCTTTACGCTTGTTTTCTTTCTTCTACTCTTAATACTTTTTATTATTTGCCTTATTGAACTGCTACAACTTTTGATATATATCTACAATAATTCAAAATATGTTATCAATATAATAAGTCTTTATTTTTCTTAAATAAATTTCAATTACAGACATAATTTGCGACATTTAACATTAAAAATTAATTTGCAATTTATGGTTGTAATCCATTATTTATAAACATTTTTATATTCAACTTTGAAAAAGAAAGAGCTGTTATATCCTTTAAAAAATTTTCGTTTTATATTAAAATTATACTATACGTGGAGGTTGTTATGGAATATGGTCAGGAAGTTGCAAATTTAGATTCTTTCATCGGTCAAAAAGTAAAACTGAAACGTTCTTCATTGGGCATAAGTCAGGTAAAACTCGGCGAAAAATTGGGGGTGTCTTTCCAACAAGTTCAAAAGTATGAGAATGGGAAGAACAGAATCAGCGCAAGCACCTTGTTTCAGATCTCGAAAATCCTAGGGGTAAATTTTTCTTATTTTGTGGAGGGCTTCAGCCGAAATGCCGCACTTCATGACGGTAAACATGCCTCATATCAGGTTAGCAGCGATAAAGAATCAAATTTATTGCTCGACTATTTTTCAAAAATTCAAGATCCAGCTTTGAGAAAACAAATTTTAGAGTTGGTCATTAAGATGGCATCTCTTTCAGAAAATAATTAACTTTACCTTCGCAAAAGTTATGTGTTAGCATCATGGCTGAGGTGACTTGTGAAAATACATTTTGTTTATTCTCCTAATGCAAGGTCTAAAAACGCCTATGAAACCATGGTGGAGCTTTATGGACAATATCCTGCTTACGAAGCGGATTGTATAGTTGTATTATCTGGAGATGGAATGATTCTCAGGGCGTTCCATGAGAATTATCAGCATAGTTTACCGATTTACGGTATGAATTGCGGAGATTTAGGGTTTCTTACAAATAAATATCAAAAAGAAGATCTAATTCATAGAATTGAGACGGCCGTGCCGTTAAAATTTCATCCTCTTCGTGCATGGGTAGAAAAGGAAAACGGAGAGGTATATTCGACAATTGCTGTCAATGAAGTATACTTACTGAGAGAAACTCATCAATCAGCAAAACTGCAGGTAAAAATTGACGGAGTAGTCCGACTTAAGGAGTTGGTATGTGATGGATTGATAACTTCATCAGCTCTGGGAAGTACCGCATACAACTACTCAGCAGGAGGTCCTATCATTCCCTCGAAAGCTTCGTTATTGGCGCTGACACCAATCAGTTCATTTCGTCCAAGATGTTGGAGAGGCGCTTTACTTCCGGCAGAAACTTGTGTTGAACTGAAAGTTTTGCACAACACTTCTAGACCTGTTTGCGCAGTTGCCGATTATGTGGAATTTCGAAATGCCGTAAATGTAAAAATCGTGCAAGATGAATCGTTGACTTTTTCTCTTCTGTTGGATTCCGACAATACACTGGAGAATAAGATTTTAGAAGAGCAGTTTGCTACTTGAGTTTTTTGCAACACATGGTATAATTTTCCCGTTTTATTGGAGTTTAACATGGCTAAATCAGCAACGATGCTTGTGAAAATGCTTAGCACGGCGGATACAGGTTTTTTTTATGTAAAAAAGAGAAATCCGAGAAAACAGCCTGAAAAAATGGAAATGAGGAAGTATGATCCGGTGGTGCGTAAGCATGTTTTGTTCAAGGAAGCAAAGATAAAGTAAGTTTTTCTTTTAGAATTTGTATAGACCCGGCTATCGACCGGGTTTTTTTGTAATAAAGAGACTGTTTCATCAAACTTTCTCTGATTTTTATGAGAATCTGGAAAATAGATTGTTTTGGCATGCGTCGCAGTCTTAGTCAGGACTCGCGCCGCATGAAAAGTTATTCGTGTCGTCTATTTTCTTATATAGCTCATCTTTTTTCTTTTTTTGAAATCAATGTCGGAGCATTTGTAATGACCTTTTCCGAATTCGGGATAATTTATCGATGATTCGCCTGACAGATAATATTTGTATAGGTCAAAATCCCCGTTTGTTTTCAAAAATTTTTTTAAAAATTTACATGAATCTTTTCTGTCCAACCTTTTTCCATTTATAGTCATTCTAGTTTTGGATCCCATATATGCAGGTCTTATAAAATTATATCTATGAGCCAAATAAGACGATTCATTTATCAGATCGAACCCTCGTTTTGTCAGGCCGTACATCACTCTATATATTTTATCATTTTTAAAAATTAAGGTATTTAACTGCTTTCTCTGTATAGAAAATGCACCTACACCATCAAAATCCCCACGAAAATAATTTTGAGGATCTCGATTTTCTATAACATGTGTCCCTTTGTGATCATCGTCCCTTTCTGCATGTATCGCGTATATTATTTGATACATCAAACTCGATTCCCTTGGCATAACTCCTGTATTCACCACAAAACTATCCGAATCATAATTTGTTTTCCTATTCGATAATTTCAACATCAACCCCTTTTGATCTGTGCTAAACCAATCCGGAGAAAATATTATGAACTTATTTTCTTTGCTATATCCTTCATATATGCCAAAGCTCGGCCGACCATGTCTTCTCACATATCTCCACACATATCCCCCTGGAGTATAAGCCATGCTCATTTTTTGATCATCCACAGGAATAAACTTTACTTTTGGAAAATCTTCTTGTTCAGCTTCATACTTTGCTATGGATCTTCGTAAAACTTCACATCCTACGGGATCTTCCACAAATCTCTGTATATATCTTTCGAATTCGAAGATCATCCATTCCTCAAAATTAATTGGTTTTATGTTCTCCATAAGATTTGTTAACGGATGCACTTCCAGTCCTTTTGGACTATCTTTTTCATTAAAAAACAAAATTTTATCTAAACTTGGGTTTACCAACATGCGTGTTTCACTGTCTATGAATACTATGCTTTCATCGTTATCAAACGTTCCGTAATATATTCCCTTTAACCCCATATCCGTTACTTTAAATGAAAAATCACAACAATTTGAAATAAATCTCCTTACTACTTCGTACTTGTTTTCTTCTAAACTCTTCTTGTCATCCCAAGTAAATTTATAGCAAATTTCCTCTTGTTCCGAAGAGCGTGATTTTCGTGGCCATTCGCGCAAAGGCTGATTTATTTCAAACTTTTTATTTTGATTTTCATTAACTCTTAACATACCACTCGCCGGAATATTTATTGTACTGAGAATTAACGATGCACATAATATCCCGTATATCCTTCTATTTTCCGATACTTTCAATGTTTTCTCCTTTTCAAAAAACTAAAAACCGAGACAGTTTACTAAAAATTTACTACATTTTTAACAAAATTATTTTTTTAAAGGGATAATAATTACTGAAAAAAGATTTGACCTCTCAAAAACAGAGTAAATTATTTGAAAGACGCGTATTCATCAAATTAATCAACAAACACCCCCCCTGAACCAGATATCTGAAACAGGGGAGATTATTCTAATTATATGGAGTAAAACTAAACTTTAGAAATATCCGGAGCGTCCGCTGCCTTCATACCCACTACATGATAACCGGAATCAGCATGAACCACCTCTCCTGTAACTCCGCTGGACAAACGGCTGAGCAAATACACTCCTGTCCCTCCTACATCTTCTAACGTAGTGTTCCTCTTAAGAGGAGAATTATACTGATTCCACTTTAAAATATATCTAAAATCATCAATTCCATTGGCGGCCAGAGTCTTTACAGGACCAGCAGAAAGTCCGTTAACCCTAATTCCTCTGTCTCCGAAATCCACAGCCAAATAGCGAATACTCGCTTCCAAAGCTGCTTTGGCAACACCCATAACATTATAATTCGGAAGAACCCTTTCAGCTCCGATATAAGTCAATGTTAGGATTGAGGCATTATCCGCCAGATACTTGTCTGCATGCTGACACACAGCTGTCAGCGAATAACAGGAAATATCCATAGTTTTCAAAAAATTCGCACGAGTCGTATTTACATATTTACCCATTAATTCATTTTTGTCTGAAAAGGCGATAGCATGAACAATGAAATCAATTTTTCCGAATTTCTGCCCAACTTTTTCGAAAAGCGCAACCAAACTAGAATCGTCAGTAACATCACATTCTATCATTTCGACACCGCCCAGAGAATCCGCTAAAGGCTTAACTCTTTTGTACAGGACTTCCGACTGGTAACTAAAAACCATCTCTGCGCCCTGATTTGCAAGCTCTTTTGCAATCCCCCACGCCAGAGAATGATCATTGGCAACGCCCATAACGACGCCTTTTTTACCTTCCATTAATTTCATTTATAAAACTCCGTCTTAAAATCCCGTTACAAAACTTTCCAATAATGATTTACGTCAAATCCTCGTTAACTTTTTTCTTTAAAATAGGAGAAGCTCTAAAAGAAATTGTCCTTCTTGCCGAAATAACAGCTGGCTCCTTCGTTTTCGGATTCCTCCCCATACGTTCCTGACTTTAAAAGTCCCGAACCCCGTGAGCTTCACATCTTCGCCTTCCACGAGAGCATCGGAAATCTCTGAAAGAACCTCATGAATAAAGTCCAAAGCTTCAAATTTTGTGACCTGAAACTCCGCAGTTATAGCATCTGCTATATCCGAACGAGTTAATGTTTTTACCTTAGCCATTTTTCTCCCTTACATCCTCATCAGAACAAGCTGACATCTTTCATCATTTCTTTTTTCACATCATTGTCCGATTTAGTCTCTACATTCTTATCAAAGCAGCTCCCCAAGTGAATCCTGCTCCCATAGACAATAGCACGACATTTTTATTCGTACCAATCGTATTTTTTATCTCATTTAACGCCAATGGAATAGTTGCAGCTGAAGTATTGGAATGCTTATCTATAGTTACCACTACTTTCCGCGGATCAATTTTCAACATATCAATTAATTTGTTAATAATCCTGACATTTGCCTGATGAGGAACCACTAAATCTATGTCATCAATCGTCAGATTATTATTTTCCATAAGCTCTTGGAAAGAGTCATAAAACTTTTCAACAGCAAATTTAAAAACTTCTCGCCCCTTCATGGTAACCACGCCGGCATCTCGGGTTGTTGCTACCCCTCCGCTGGTTACTAAACAATCAGTATAGTTTCCATCTGCGTATATCTTGCAGTATTGAATTCCCTTGTCGGTACTTTCTTCCGCTTTAAGAACGATCGCCCCTGCTCCATCGCCGAACAATACGCAACTTGCTCTGTCGTTCCAATCGAGAATTTTCGAAAAACTGTCTGCTCCTATTACCAAAGCATGCTTCACTTTTCCTGTCTTTATAAAAGAATCGGCAATATCTAAAGCGTAAACAAATCCGCTACAAGCCGCACTTACGTCAAAAGCCGGACATTCGTTATTAATACCCAGATTTTTTTGAACTACGCAGGCAGTTGCAGGAAAAGTGTAATCTCCAGTTGTAGTTCCGACCACAATCAAGTCCACATCATTCGGAGAAATTTTCGCGAAACCCAACGCTTCTTTTGCTGCCTTCGTTGCCAAAGTGGAGGTACTTTCACCCTCGCTTATCACATACCTCTGCTTAATACCCGTCCTCTGAGAAATCCACTCATCGGAGGTATTCAAACTCGCCGGTAACTCATCATTTTTTATACATTTCTGAGGCAGAGCTCCGCCAAATCCAATAACAACCGATTTCATTTCTTCTCTTCTGCCCCTTCTTTCGCCCCGGCTCCGATTTCTTGATGTAATTCCGATTTTTCCAGCTGATCCCGAATCCTATCAAAAATATTTCGCCTCAGGACATTCATGGTAAACTTCACGGCATTTGCAAATCCGACATCATCCGTTCCGCCATGGCTTTTTACTACAACCCCGTTCAACCCCAAAAGGACCGCTCCGTTGTAGAGACGCGGATCCAATTTCTTTTTTAACTTGCTAAGTGACGGCAATGCCAACAAAGCCCCGATTTTGGAAAGAAACGAACCCTCCAAAGATTCTTTTAACTCAGACACTATAAACTTCGCCGTCCCTTCCATGGTTTTAAGGAAAACATTTCCGGTAAAACCATCGGTGACAATGACATCCACGATACCTTTGTTTATATCGTCACCCTCGACAAATCCGACATAATTATCAAACAACTTCCTGAGAATTTCCGAAGTTTGCTTGACTAATTTATTGCCCTTGCATTCTTCCGAACCGATATTCAGCAAAGCGACTGATATATTCTCTTTTTCAAAAACTGAACGAGCCAACGCCTCGCCCATGATTGCGAAATCCACCAAATTCTTCGTGGAACATTCGGCATTAGCACCAAGATCCAGGCAAACCGTGTTAGCTTTTTTTCCAGGAATAATCGTTCCGATAGCAGGTCTGTCAATCCCCTCAATTGTCTTTAGAATAACTTTAGA
>CADARG010000012.1 GCA_902790255.1 uncultured Pseudomonadota bacterium
GAACGTGCCGCAAATCGTACCCAAAGCTGCATCAGCTTTGTACCAGGTTTTTCCGTCTCGCGAAAAAACGATTCGGCTGTTATTTGTTGCACTATTACCTCCAAAACCATCGCTGGAGGCTCCAGCACCGTCACCTCTGCAAATTGTCCAATATCTACCAAAACCATAGACTACGCTGTACCACTCCGCTTTGGTACCGGTAACGTCTCCCGGAGACGCTCCGCTCAAACTTTCTACTGCCCAGGTCGCTCCATTATCATATGAAGTAATAAATCTTCCATCCCAAGTAATGGCGCACCACTTGCCGTTGCAGAATCCCAGAGCACGATGAATATTATCTTCTATTGATTTAAAATTCCCATTCGTTGAAAGCTTAGTTAAATCAGACGGGTCGAGCCAGTATGCATTATTTCGAGTATTAGCACCATAACCAAAATGCATAAAACCTCCGTTCCCGTAAGCTTGCGCATCACATCCCCAAGTTGTTGAAATTTGAGTCCAGTCAATTCCATTATATGATACGTATGAAGCATATCTTAGCCCAATATTTTGCCACATACCTCCTCCATAAGCCGGTCTTACTAAAAATCTTACTGACGACGGATTTACGTTTGTTTGTTCCCAATGTTCTCCATCATTTGATGTAATTACGAATCCTCCGCTATTTGATCCAAGAAGAAATCTATTACCATCCCATGAGATGTTGCCCCAGCCCAAGGAGTCTTTATCACCCGATGGAGTGAAAAATTTCCCCGCGTTTTTCCATGTAACTTTGCCTTCCACCACCACCTTCACCAAATATTTCTGCGGAAACTTGAGAGTCGCTGTGCCACTGGCGCATTCGTAGTATCCGGTCGTGGCGTTGCGTGCAAAATTTCCCGTCAATTTTATGATTTTCTTAGCACCTCCCCTCGGATGCAGTCGCTTTCGATCATCGGGATCTCCGAAAAATCGTTGTCAAATCCCAAATATGTCAGCTCGCCCGGCTCGAACCAATCCGGTTTGTTCACAACCAAAATCAGCGCCCTTTTGCGGCCCTCGGTTGCTTTCGACGGCGTAGACAGCCTGCCCAAATTCGTTGAGTCCGCGCTCGTGTTTATCGCCGGATTCCCTCCTGTGTTGCTCCAACTTTGCAGCAAATTATTTGCCCATGTCACCGGGATAAATATGAAATTTGAGACATTTCGGTCGTCATAATACGGATAAAACGCCCCCAATATTTCATATCCGAATTTTACATCCGAACTTAGTTCCCGAATAAAATACGGATTCATCCAATATCCGCCGTTCAGTTTCTCGCACTTCATTGACAGCAAATTCGCATTTCCAGCATAGCACTGGTTGTATATCATTTGTCTGAATTTATATTTCGATGGATTCTCTGTTGACAGTATATCTCCCACATTTATCGTGTTGCCGTTGTACGACACCGTGTTTCCTCGGCACAATATTCCATACGCCATTGTATAACCACTTCCTGCGTATGATCCCATCGTCGTCAATTCTGCATTCACTTCTCCTTTCGTCCCGTACATCATCGATCCTCTTATCATGGATTGATATGTTCCGTTAAGAAAGTATGTCGGGACAAAACTATTTGGCTCCTGAACCCAGCCTGATTTATTGCTATTCAGTGATACATTCCCTGAATACGGGATTATTCCGACATTTACTCCTCTCGTGTATAAAAAATTTTTTAAAAATTCCCGATATGCTTGTGTTATCTGATAGATTGGCGTCGATTTTGCATCATCTGTCGGAGTTGCCGATCTTGATATGTAAGTAGTACCTGCTGGTTTCGTATTTTTATCAAGATTATCTTCATTCGATGCTGCACTGTTTGTCGGTACTGTTAATATTATATCTACATCACACTGCGCAGGAACCGCATAAGCGACATCGTTATCTGTTGTTACCTTTATTTTATCATCTTCAATTTCTATTTTTACAGTGTCGTCATTCAAATCCGTTCTTATTGTGTATTCTCTCTTGTAAACCTCTTCCCCAGCGGCGTTAGCACTCCACATACCTACCACCTTCGGCCAGGTCACATAATGTTGCCAAGTCGCCCAAATCGGATCATATTTGCCACAAGTCGTGCAAAAATAACAATAGTCCGAAAAAATATCTTCTGTCGTAAACATTGAATAGTCTCGCGCCAATGAATTATTCATCATTTGATAGAATCTCAATGCTATCGGTGCTGTAAATCTTTTATATTGACTTTGTCCGTAATGCCATCTGCTCATAGATGTTTCTGTTTTCGTGCGTGCGATTGTTTTTAATGTTGGGGAAAAAGTCTTAAATTCCGCTGTTCTTCCCACCTTCAGCGGCTCGAACGAATTTCCCTTGGTCACCGTTTCGACAGTGATATCTATGCTTGGTACCGCTTGGCTTATTATTGCCCCTGTATAGATAGTCGGGGCATTATTGTAAATTTCGTCCGCTATACGCAACATGCTCTCCCTCTGCTGTTTGTAGTGCAAAGAAGGATTCCATTTCTGCGCCACCGCCAGCGCTGCCTCACGCGCACATCTCTTCTCAAATTTGTCAGGCGAAGCATTTTGCAGAAACTCCGTACCTTCCGTCTGCCTCTTCAGCAACGTCTGGTTGTCCAGCACGTATTTTGCTCCGAGTAATAAGACAGGGATGAGCGTCATCATAAGAATTAAAACATATCCTTTTAATGAATTTTTTAAATTGACACTGTCGACTATTTTTAAAAAATTTTGTCCAAAAAATAGCCTCTTACGCCTGCTTTTAGCTTCTTTCGAAACCACACAGGTCTTTCCCTGTCTTTTTTCTCTCATTTTTATCCATCAAACTTTTACAAATCCCATTCTGGCACAAATTTGTTAAGAAAAAGTAAAAATTTTGGTTTAATTCGGTTGTATATGTGTAAAATAATGAGCGGTGAAACGATTCAGCTTTTTTATATTCTTTTGTTAGGCATATCTTTCATTTCTTAAAAATAATTCCCCTGACAAAGCAGGGGAGAGATTTTTGTAAATTAAACATGCTGTCTCTCCCATATTTCTTGTATATCAATCTCACTATCACGCTAGGAAAGCTTTAATTCACAAACTTATTTCTACAAAAATCACACACTTATAAAGAGGGGGGCTTTGTAAACTAAACATATTTGCTCTTTTCTATTGTTTTATATATCAATTCCACTATCACGCTAGGAGAATTTTTACATAGATTCAAATAACCTCTGTAAAAAATCTCATATAAATTGCTCTCGCATATCAAAGACATAGACATTAGCCTCTCTATATTTGCAACACACCTATCACTCCAAAGAATCCCTCCTTGGAGTAGAAAACGCCTAAAACACAAATACTACAAAAACTAACAAAAATAATGTAACAATATATTTTAAACTTGTCTATAGTCATTGGTAATATTTATTAATATTTTATTAACATATTATATTTTTTGTCTTTAATGCTTTTATATTCTCTTTTATTTACTACACATATGACTATAAAAAATAACAAAATAAATCAACCTCAAAGTAATTCTATATATAAAAACACGGTTCCTTAGTTTTAATTTCAACATGTCTCTATTTTCAGGGATATATTTGATTTTGCATTTTTAGGGTTTTTCATTATCTTTTTCTATTTTTTAATGCAAACATTCACAAATCTCCGAAAAATCAGAGCGGCAATTGAAAAGCCGGTTGTCGCCTAGTATATCAGCTTCCGAACTCGCCACCTCTACGAAATTTTACCCTCTCAGAACACAAAAACGCAGCAAAATTTCATCTCAAGAAGAAAACTGCCTCGGTTTAGTTTTTATTTTCTTTTAAAACTATCAAACCTGATAATGTTGTCGTCCGACTTTGCCGAATTTTCCTCGTTCTCCAACACTGAAACTTTTGGTTTTTCAGGACCGGAACCTGTGTCATTGAATCTCGGAGTAAATTGCAACGCGAATTTCACAGAAGGATCAACAAAGGCTGTCAAAGCACTGAAAGGAATAAACAAACTTTCACGAATCCCGTTAAAACTCAATTCGACAGAAAAACCATCATCCGAAACTTGCAAATTCCAAAATTGATGCTGCAAAACTATCATCACTTCTTCAGGATGACGTTCTTTCAAAAACCTCGGAACCCGTGTCAAAGGATGATCTGTCCGAAATCTGACATAAAAATGATGATTCCCTGACAACCCGTCAACGGAAACTCTTGAAAGTACTTCCCTTACCACCGAAACTAAAGCTTTTTGAACTAGCTCATCATAATTGAAATTGCTCAATTCTTTCTCCAAAATTAAATGGGGCGAGTGACTGGAATTGAACCAGCGACCTCCAGGGCCACAATCTGGCGCTCTAGCCAATTGAGCTACACTCGCCATGCACTTTGTTTTTTTAACTGTTTTACCGTGAAAGGTCAATAGTAAAGAGAAAGTTTATACGGATTTTTGCTGCTTAAATATCGAGTTTAATATTCCGTTAACGAATGATACTTCCCTCTTCTTGAAAAAAGATTTTGCGATTTCAATATATTCATTAAAGACCACATTTGCAGGTATGTTTTCAAAGAAAACAACTTCGCAAACTCCCAATCGAAGCAAAGACTGCATCACCTTATCGAATCGGGAAAATTCCCAATTATCCGCAACATTTTTCTCAATTAGTTTGTCTATCTCTTTCCGATGATTTTGGGTTTTTGTTATCAATTCTGTAAAAAATTCCAAATCAATTTCGTCGAGAGAAATTTCTTCACTAAGCAGGATTTTAGGATCGGATTTTGCTTCTGATAAAATCTTTTCCAATGGTTTATTTTCAAATTCTGCTCGATACACAACCTGTATGGCATAAAGCCTCGTTAAACCGCGCAAACCACTCTTCGATTTTCGAATTTTTTCCTGCATTGTCATCCCGCATCCAACACTCACGTCAGGAATATATCGCAGTTTTGAAAAATTGCAAACATTAATTGCAGATCAAATCAAAGAGAATCTATATGCTTTCGCAAAATTCTCACACAAACGTGAAATTTTAGCAAAAAAATCCATTAAAAATCGTCAAACAAACTATTTGCTAAAAACACAAAACAATATTGACATATAAAAGTCACTTTATGTATCTTGGAAATAGTTAATGTTGTTAATGCTCGCTCGAGTCAAGTGAGAGAGTAGGGTGTTTTTGTAAGGAGATTAATCGATGAAAAAATTGATGTTTGGAATGAAAAAAGCGGCGTTTGTATCGAGTTTGGTGTGAGTGTTGGCGAACGTTTTCGGAATGGAAAATCAAAGATGGTTCGAGGCGGTAAGATCGGTCAATTTTTCAAGAATAGATCAGGTGGTGGATGAGAAGAGTACGAACACCAGAGACAGAAGGGATAAACGCACAGATTTGATTAGTGCTGCGGAGAGTAACAATCTGGAGATGGTCGATCATCTTTTGAATATTGATCATAAAGAGGACGAAGCGTTGGAGTTGATTCTCAAATGGAGGAACAGCCTCAGGTTAGGAGAACAAGACCGTCAACAGCATCTGCGCAGCTGGAGGGCTGCCGTTGATGTTTATGCAGAGAATATATGGAGTGGAACAGCACTTATGGACGCGGTATGGCAAGAAAATGAAGAAATGGTGAGAAATCTTATAGACGGAGGCGCTGATGTTGATGCAAAGGACAATGACGGTCGAACAGCACTGATATACGCGACAGAGAAAGGAGGTTACAGAAGAAATGAAATAATACAGCTGTTGCTGGATAGAGGCGCCGATATTAATGCAAAGGATAAGGATGGTCGAACAGCACTGATGGAAGCGGTATGGCAAGAAAATGAAGAAATAGTACAACTGTTGCTGAATAGCGGCGCCGATGTTAATGCAAAGGATAAATGGGGTGGAACAGCGCTTATGGAGGCGGTATGGCGAGAAAATGAAGAAATAGTGAGAAATCTTATAGACGGAGGCGCTGATGTTAATGCAAAGAATAAGGACGGTCGAACAGCACTGATGGGCGCGGTATGGCAAGAAAATGAAGAAATAGTACAACTGTTGCTGAATAGCGGCGCCGATGTTAATGCAAAGGATAAATGGAGTGGAACATCGCTTATGGACGCGGCAGAGAAAGGAAATGAAGAAATAGTGCGGATATTGCTGGATAAGGGCGCTGATGTTAATGCAAAGGGTATAGACGTTCAAACAGCACTGATGTTCGAGGAGGAAAATGAAGAAATGCCGTCCTTAATAGATGAAAGTCAAACAGCTCTGGGGATAGCCATGACGAAGACTGCGAACGACAGTGACAAGTCTCGGAAAGGGATATATGAGGACATAGCGGAATTGTTAATAGATGAAGGAGCGGATGTAGAGGCAGAGTTTGTTAAGTGGATAAGTAAAGACAGTACTAAGAAGATCACGCCATTGATATACGCTGTGGAAGAAGAAAACGTGAAAATGGTGAAAAAGCTTATGGCTAAAGGTGCCGATGTTAATAAGGAGAGTACAAATGGCGATACGGCACTTGGGATAGCCGAGAGATTGAGAAATGAAGAAATTAAGAACTTGCTGTTGAAATCCGGTATGCGTAGGTGATGATTTTAGTCCGTTCTGTCGATTAGCTCTACCCTGTGTTGATGGCGGCCACCTTCGAAGTCGGTTGACAGAAATTTTTCTACGCAAGTTTTAGCGATTTCTGTAGAAATTATTCTTGCACCCAACACCAGCACGTTTGCGTTGTTGTGTTGACGGGCAAGTACGGTCATTTCTTCATTGAAACACAGCGCAGCGCGGATGTTTTTGTATCGATTTACGACAATGGACATTCCTATTCCCGTCCCGCAAATCAAAATACCTTTGTCTCCCTCTTTCATTTGGCCAACTAGTTTTTTCGCAAACACAGGATAGTCGCAGGATTCCTCATCGTAAGTTCCCAAATCCGACAGATCGAAATATTTCTTCAAATATTCTTTCAGTTTAAAACCTGCATGGTCAGATGCTATAAAAATGCCCAAACCTTCCTCCGAAAATGTCTCACCATTATATTACTATTTCGACGAGTAAAATGACATACTTGGGGGCGAAAACAGTTCGATAAATTATCACAACACCTAAAAACCTCTCGGATAAACTTTGATGATATAGATGTAAAAATAGAGAATCATTGAAAAAGCAAGCTCCCCAAAGGAGCTTGCTTCTGTAAATAGCAAAGAATTATTGATTTCTAAGATAAGGAACGTAATGGTACGCAACCAAAAGATTTACCATGATCTTAAACATACCATGCCAGAAAACATGGCCCTTTGTGCCTTGGTTTAAGACATGAGCTATCTTGGCTATTGCATTTAAGTAGAATGCTTTTGAACCATCGTATCTATTAATAATTTCTTGGAAATCCATCTCATCGACTTTTGAAAAATCAAATTTAGCGTCAATGGCTCCCTTTGAATTTTTTCCGTTTAGAGAATTAGCAGTGGCAGTGTATGCTAAGTCGTCAAGTAAAACACGAATTTCATTAGAACCAACTACGCTATCGGAAGGCAAATTCCAAACATCCTGTATATGTTTACCAAACTCGGAGCCGACATCTTCAAAAGTTTCTACTTCTCCGCCGCTCAAAAAATCTGAAGGGAAATCGTTAAGTTCAGAAAATTTCATTCTCGATAGAAGCGTCATTGCTTTTACTTTTGCGTTTCTGGCTGCATTTTGGCTTCTTTTTTTTACAGGGGCTTTTCCTTCTGGATCACTTGCCCTTGATGCAGTTAATTCTGGGTCATTTGCCTTTGATGCGGCTAATGACTCTCTAAAATTAGGAGCTTTTTCTCGATGATTTCTAGCAACCGCAAAAGCATCACCGCTGCACAACAAGAAAATTGCCGCACATGCGACTATCAATTTTTTAATATCCATATTTTTAGTCCTCATTATTTATCATGATTTTAATGATAACCAAAATTAGTTAATTTTTTATTAAATTTTGATTATTTTTGCATCATATTTTGGATTTCTTTCTGAAAATGTCTAATTGACATACTATAACTTCGTCAGAGAAAATGATACACTTAGGCGCAAAAGTCAATTTTGGAAAGTTATCATCATGCAGGTGAATGCCTTGAGTAATTTAGATGAAATCAATGAGCAGTTATTAAATTCGTTGAATCCGGAGCAGCATGAAGCCGTCATTTCTTTGAATCGCCCACTGTTGGTGTTATCGGGAGCCGGAACGGGAAAGACCAAAGTCCTCACAACGAAAATTGCTTATATGATCGAAAACGGCTACGCTTTTCCTTCTCAAATTTTAGCGGTAACTTTCAGCAATCGAGCAGCGCGCGAAATGAAAGAGCGTTTGTTCGGGTTAACTGCAGGAGCGGATGGAGTGTGGCTTGGTACTTTTCATTCCGTTTGCGTAAGAATTTTACGAAGACATGCGGATTTGCTCGGCATGAGTCAGGATTTCACGATTATCGACGCAGATGATCAAACGAAATTGGTTCGGCAAATCGCAAAAGAATTAAGTCTGGAAAAAAAATCAGTCAACGGAATTGTAAACCGCATTAGCCTGTGGAAAGACAAGGGTTATAGATACGATGATTCACGCATCGATCAGGGAATGATTGAAGCTCGAGTTTACAAAATTTATCAGGAAAGACTGGAATGTTATGATTCGATGGATTTCGGCGATCTTCTGTTGAATGTGATCAGAATTTTCAAAAATTTTCCTGATGTTTTGCGCCATTATCGAGATCAATTCAAATATATTTTGGTCGACGAGTATCAAGATACAAACATGGCGCAATACATTTGGCTGCGGCTATTATCACCTCTCGGAAGTGGCTTGTGTTGCGTCGGCGACGACGATCAATCCATCTACAGCTGGAGAGGAGCCGAAGTCGGAAACATCTTGCGATTCGAAAAAGATTTCATCAACGCCGAAATAGTTCGGCTGGAGAGAAATTATCGTTCCGGCGGACATATTTTGGGAGCGGCGTCCAGTTTGATTTCGAATAATGAAAGCCGATTAGGAAAAAAAATCTGGACGGAAGGAAATTACGGAGAAAAAGTCAAAGTTAAAAGACTGTATAACGGATTTGACGAGGCAATGTTTGTTGCGGACCAAATCGAAAATTTACGGAGACGGGAAGGCAATTCATACGGAACAATGGCTGTGCTGGTGCGCGCAGGGTATCAAACGAGGGAGTTCGAAGACCGATTTATCGCCTACGGAATTCCTTACAAAGTCGTCGGCGGACTGAAATTTTACGATCGGCAGGAAATAAAAGACGTCGTCGCATACATGCGCTTGGTCCATCAGCCAAACGACAGCTTGGCCTTCGAAAGAATTGTAAATACTCCGAAAAGAGGCATCGGAGCATCGGCGATTTCAAAATTTTACGAATATTCGAGGGATCACAATGTTTCATTATTTCAAGCGGCAAAAAATATGGCACTCGAAAATCTCTTGCGTCCGAGCGTGAAAACATCGGTTGAAGCTTTCACAAAATTGATCGAATCCATTCAAGAGAAAAAAGATGCGAAGCCATCCGAAATCGCGAAATTTATAATTACCGCAACTGGGTATCAGCAAATGCTGAGTCAGGAGAAAACAGTAGAGGCCGAAGGACGTATCGAGAACTTAAAAGAGTTGACAACCGCGCTGGAAGACTTTCCGGATCTGCCTACTTTCATGGAGCACGTCAGTTTGGTTATGGATTCTCCGCGAAATTTATCTGAAGAGCTGGTCTCCATCATGACTTTGCACAGCGCAAAAGGGTTGGAATTCGAAAATGTGTTTCTCGCAGGCTGGGAGGAAGGTGTCTTTCCGCACAATCTCAGTTTGCAGGAAGGCAACTTGGAGGAGGAACGCCGCTTGGCATATGTCGGACTGACTCGTGCGAAAAAACGAGCGTTTATCACTTTTGTGTTGAACCGAAGAGTTCATAATCAATGGCAAAATAATCCTCCGTCGAGATTTCTAAGAGAATTATCACAGGAAGACATCGAGATTTTGAGATAGATGATAAATTTAATCTCCAATCAATTGGACGCGAATATTATCGGAAAATTGGTCTATCTTCCAAGATGTATGAAAATGAATGTGTTGCAAAACAAGAAATCGGTTCTCGTGAACACTGGAATTCCGTGCGATATGTTCAACGTTGCATGTTTGATTGATTGCGACGCCGATTTGAAATCGATTTCAGACTCTTTTCACAATTTTCCTTTTGCATGGTGGGTTGGATTTGGAAGTGATTACGAAAAATGCGTGCAAAAACTTGAAAAATTCGGTGTAAAAAATCCTGAAATTGAATCGGGAATGTATGCAGATATATCAAAAACAAATAGAATTTCAGATTGTAAAATTTTACATATATCCTCAGTTACGAATTTAACATCGTTGTGGGATTTCGTTGCAGTTTACAAAAAGCTGCTGCCTGCAGATGCAAAAGCGATAGAGCAATTTTATCTGTCAGCATCTCCGTTTATTTTTGGAAAACAATCACCGCTCAAATTGTTCGTCGGGTACGTCGATCAGCAGCCTGTCTCCACCGGCGCATTGTTCCTGTACGCAAATGTCGCTGGAGTGTGGGACGTTACGACTCTTCCCGATTTCAGAAATATGGGAATCGCAACAAATATGGTTCGCCACGCGCTTTTTTATGCACATGATGTATTTGGATATCGAACGGGAGTTCTGACCGCGACGAAATCCGGAGAAAAAGTCTATCAAAAAATCGGATTTCAGAAGATCAAAGAGTTTTTTATTTTTAACATTCCTGCTTAAAAATTTGGTAAGAAGAAATTACCACTTGCTCCATGGCCGCCGGAAAACCCTCCTCCGCCTTCGAAATTGCCGTCTTTCCCCCTCTTGGACACTCCACTTTTCTCCATTGTGGATTTTATTCATTTTCGTAACATCGTGTTTTACACCGGCCAATTTTTACGATAGCCAAACTACGGAGAAATTTTATTCCAGTATATCCAGAGCTTCGTAGCCCATGTTTGTATGTCGAACCATAAGTTTTACTTTTTTATTTGGTTCAAGTTCTTTCAAATTTAATTTTTTTAATAGACAAGCATGAATGAAAACATCATCTCCCGAACGTAGCTGCGCGAATCCGAAACCTTTCGACGGATTAAACCATTTCACTACGGCAGAAACTTTTTTGGTAACTGCATTCAAAGGATATTTATTATGGGAAAGTAACTTTTTTATTTTTATGATTTGATAGCCTTTATCCGACTTTTGCACCGAACAAACTATCACATCGTTTTTCACTAATTCCTTGATATTTGCCCCGTCTACAACAGAGAAATGGAGAAAAACATCCTCCGGAATACCCTTTATTTCAACGAAACCATATCCTTTGTATTGATTGAACCATTTTACCGTCCCGGTCATTTCTGTCGTACACTCGTTACTCATTTTATATATCCACACTAACTATCTTTAACTATCCGTAATCATCGGCATCAACTATCTATTAGTCTAATCATATCTCTAAAAATTTTATATAAAGTTAATTTGCGATATTTTTTTTCGAAACTTTGTTAAAGAATGGTTAAAGTTTGCACTTGAACCCACTTTAACCTATTGACCTTTGCTCGGAATATATATAAATTGAACTTCGGTTAGGTCGAGTGGCAGAGTGGTTATGCAGAGGACTGCAAATCCTTGTAGATCGGTCCGATTCCGGTCTCGACCTCCATCTTAGATTCTAACTTGTTGAAATATCAGAGTTTTATAGTATCCGGAAGGAGAATGAGTAGTTTAACCAGGTTGATATTTTTCAGAATCTTCAGAACTACGGTATATTCTACGGTGGCTTTGACTTTTTGCACCTGGATAGTTCAATCCTCCAAATATTTAGAGTTGCTTAATAACAATTTGAGTTTAGCGAGATTTTTCCGTCTGACCTCTTTTTTATCGGTTGATATTATTGCGTTTTTATTACCTATTACGTTGGCGGTGTCTGCGGGATTTGTCTATCATCGATTAGCAGAATCAAACCAAATAGTTGTGCTACAGGCGTCGGGTATTGCTCCGCAAAAATTGCTCACCCCTTTGATGGAACTGTCTTTTTTAGTTTGCGGATATCTGTATATAAGCAACGCGTATATTTCGCCATCATCTTGGCGCGAATTCAGGCAAATGGAATTCAATATCAAAAACAACATTGAGCCACCTGAAAATGCTGGACAAATCTTTTCCGGCAGGAATTTTTCGGTGTATGCGCAAAAATACTACGGTAACTGTGTTTTCGGAAATATTTTTATAACTGACACACGAGAAGAAGGAAAAACATGTACGCTATTTGCAAAAAAGGGAGCAATTGCAAACAATGTTTTAACTCTTTCGAATGGAGAAAGGTTGGAGGTAAATTTCAACGATCACAAAAATTCTGTTACACGATTTTCGTCGTATGCGTATGATTTGAAACAAATTCTTGACATACATGAGGTGCAAAAGCGTCCGAATGAAAAATTTCTTTCGGAATTAATACAAGAAATTCCAAGTGATCCTTCAAAAACCAAGGAGCAAAAAGCACTATTTCATCAGAAAGTTTTATCTCCGTTGCTAACGATAATTTTTTCTTTAATGGCTTTCTTTTTGGTTGGATTGGCTCCGTACGTCCGAAAAATTACCTACTCAAGGATCGCTTTTCTGATAACATATATGATAATTGTGCAGGGAAGTTTTTTAACTTTTGCGAATATTGCAACGAAAAATGAAATTTTTAATTACGTAAATTACGTTTTTGTTTTCGTCATGCTGTTGGTTTCGATTTCAATGGTGAGAGAAAAGGCATGAGCAGAATTTTATTCGGTTACATTTTTAAAAAACAGCTAAAAACCATATTTTTCGTTTCGATATCCGTATTTTTTTTGATTTTGTTGTTTGATTTCGCCGAGGTCAGCAGAAAATTCTCCATAACAAATCTTTCGGAAATTCTATATGCGCTAAAGCTGTCGTTTTTACGAACTCCTATAACTTTCTGCGAGATAATCAACTATGTTTACTTCATAACGGCAACATTCAGTTTATGGGATTTATGTCGATCTCAACAAATCACAATTCTCAAATCGATTGGGAGATCGCCAAAGCAAATTTTGATCCCATTCATAAGTTTTTCTATATTTATTGGAATGTTTTGGCTGTTTATTTTTCATCCGGTCGGTATAAAATCGGAAAATCTGTACAAGAGGGCCGTTGAAGATAACTCATCGTCGTCCATAGAGAAAAATCACGATATTTGGATAGATTTCGGAAAAGATAAATATGTAGTTTTCATAAAAACCATAGATAAAAACCAACTTTCGGACTTTCATCTGTTTGATCTGAAAAAAAATGAGCGTCTGATTGCGAAATCAGGAGAAATCAATTCGAATATCATAACATTGCAGAACGTGTCGCTACTGAAAGATAATCGTTTTCAAAATTTGGAATTCATGAAGATTTTCGATAATATTTCGTCTGAATTAATCGAGTTACTGTCGTTACCACCTCATCGGCATGACATATTTTCGCTGTATAAAGTCTATAAAATTCAAAAACAGGACAAAGTTAATTTGAGATTATATGAACTGACGTTGCAGAAACTTTTGGCAAACTGCGCTTCTTTCATATTGTTCGCATTGATTGCCGCTGTGATTTGTTTTCCGATAAATCGCTACAAAAGTAAAACTAACATCGCAATGAAAGTAATTTTTTCGGTGTTGTTTTTGAGATTTTCGAACAGCTTGCTGGAATCACTGGCTTACGCCGGAGTAATTTCCGTGGTTTTGTCTTCATGGGCTGTTGTACTAATTTTGATATTTTTGTCGATTGCTATTTTAGTTTGGAAGGAAGCATGAGAAAAATTTTATGCGGTAGCTTTATTTTATGCAGTGTTTTTTTCGAAGGAACAGTTTCCGCTGCGGATATCTCTTTTTTAAATTCCAATGAGACAGAATATAAAAACGACGTTGTTATCTGTCGAGGAAATGTAATCATTGTTTATAACAAAAAAATTATTTCAGCAGATCAAATATATTTTGACGAAAAAAATGACGCCATAAAATCCGAAGGCAATGTCGTAATGAAAGACGAATTCGGTAATGCATATTTTGCAGATTCATTTCAGGTGGAAAGAAATTTTAAATCGGGTCGTGCCATAAATCTGAAAATTATCTCCCAAGATAAAACTCGTTTAGCAGCTGAAAGCTGTTCGATAATTGATGATGAGTATTTATTGGAAAATGTGATATTTACTCCATGTTATGAATGTACCGAGTCTGGATCTTTAACTTGGCAACTAAAAGCCAAAACCGTAACTTTTAATCCGAAAAATTATACTGCATATCAAAACGCAGTATTGGAGGCGTATAACGTCCCTGTTCTTTATACCCCGTATCTTTCTCATGTAAGCTCAAATATCAAAAGAAAGAGTGGGTTTTTAATACCGAAATTTTCCTATACATCTCAGCAAGGAATTAGTTTATTGATTCCTTATTTGTTCTCTATTTCGGATTCGCAGGAATTAATTTTCAAGCCGATAATAACTTCAAGAATAGGGAATGTTCCATGGATTTACTACGGTTGGAGATTTGCACACGGAGAGTTAAATATAGACGCCAGCTTAACAGGTACTAAGTCCATAAATAAGCAAGATCTGAACGAAAAAATCCAAAAAATTAAACGCTCCGGATACCGAGGTCATATGTTTGCAAAGTTTCGTTATGAGCTGGATAACAACTGGCGGACGGGATTTGATATCAATTTGGCGTCCGACAGATATTATCTTAAGAGATTTTCGTTTTTCGATAAGATCGACAGAACTTTGGAATCCAAAGTATATTTGGAAGGATTCAATGGCAGAAATTACACGAGGATAAAATCTTCCATATATCAAAGTGAATATCTGGACGCTGCACCGAATTTACTTCCGATGTTGGAGCACTGTCATTATTTCCAAATTTTCGAGGGAACCTTAAATTTCAACACTGCGTTTATAAATATGGATTTTAAAGACGGAAGAATTTCGCAGAAATATATTTGCAATCCATCTTGGTACAAGGAAATTTTAATGCCTGGCGGACATATATTTGAGGTCAGCGCAGTTTTATCAGTGCAAGGACTAAAAGTAAAGGAAGAAACCAGATCCGACTACAACTCGCATTTTCAGGCAAGACCTCAGTTAAATCTAACGTGGAAATGGCCGCTGCTGGTCGAAACTCCATTACACAATTTGATTTTCACCCCGATATTGGGAACTTCTCTTTCCGAAAACAAAAAGTATTACGATGCCTTTGAAACTCCATTCGACGAACTTAACGAATCGAACGTATTTTCCAACAACAGATCGATTTCTCCATACAATGTAGATTCCGGTAAGCGCTACTTTTACGGATTTCATGTCGACGGATATCACGACACCAAAAACATTTATCATCTCGCACTGGGTCAATCTTTCGAATTAACCGAACCTCAGAAACGCTTGGAATCATCGGGTTTGAAATATAAAAAATCGAATATAGTCGGTGCCTTGGATATTTTCTTTACTCAGAATTTCACTTTTTCTTCAAGCGGCAGTTATTCCCAGCAAAATAAGCGTTTTGATCGAATAGAAGCCGGAATAAATTACAGCGACGAAAAATTCTCCGCGGGAATAATGGGATTTAGAGGAAAACAGTGCTTCTATAATCCATTTAAGATTCAACAAAACTTTATAAATGAAAAAAATTCCGAAAAGAAATACAAAGGAATAACTTTCAACACCAGCTATAAAATCAGTTCACAATCGCAATTCAACTACGGAATCGTCCTGGGAAACCGAAATGATGTTATGAGTTCCGCAGATAAATCCAACAGCGGTAAACTGAAACTGTTGAAACACGGAGTTAGCGTCAACTTTGAAAATGAATGTACAAAAGTTTTGGTACAGTGTGAACGTGAAAACAAACACGGAGCAGATTTACACCCAGAAACAACATTCAGAGTGGTTGTCCAGCTAAAAAAGTTAGGTTGATTCTGCAGCAGGGGAAAACAACGAAAAAGTCCCGTGTCTGAGAAACAGCCAGTTGCATTTTTTAGTAGCCATTGATGCTACGCTGCTTCCAGCACCAAAGTCGTCCAACCATTGTAATCATATCTATGTCTGATCTTTAAGCCAAACGAAGTAAATTTCTTTTCAACGGAATCATCGTCGGAAGTGAATCCGGAAAGCACTAAAACTCCGCCACTTGCCAGAGACTCAACGATATAATCACTCATAGATATCAGTGGTTCTGCCAGAATATTTGCTACGACAAAATCGTACTTATTTTCTGAAAATTCGCATGCTCGATTTTGGAAAATTTTCACACGAGAAACAACTTTGTTGATAACGATATTTTCTTTCGATACACGCACCGCCTCCGCGTCATTGTCGCAAGCGGTAATGTCTCGAGCCCCCAATCTGGCAAGAGCAATGCTCAAAATGCAAGATCCGCAACCAATGTCCAACACTTTTTTGTGCTTGTCGGAATCAAAAAAGGTTTCGCAGGCAACCAGACAACGATTTGTCGTTGGATGTTCCCCTGTTCCAAAGGCTGTCGCAGCAGCGATTTCTATCATCATTTTATCTGAGGGATGATTTGCGCTTCTGAGATGAGGTCCGTAAATGTAAAACCCTCCGACATTGATTGGTTTGAAATTTTCAAAACACTTTTCCAACCAATTTTCTTCTTCTAACGGTTCGTTTTCTATTACCGAAAATTCGTAGTCAGATAACACTTTGTGAATCTCGTGAACGTCAAGCTTTTTCGAGCTTAAAATTTCCACAATCCAAGACTTATACCTCTGAACGCAAGACACTGACAGAAATGTCTCGTCATTCAGCAAATCTACAGCACCAAAAGCATCGTTTATATTAAAATTTCCTATAACACACTTAAAGATCTGACTCATTTCGTTACCACCGGAGATATTATCATCATCATTTGGCGCCCCTCCAATTGAGGCTTGCCGTCGCATTTTGCGATTTCCTGGGTATCGGACAAAACCCTGTTAAGAAGATTCTCCCCGATCTCTTTGTGAGAAATTTCACGACCCCTGAATCTCAAAGTAATTTTCACCTTGTTGCCGTCACTGATAAATCTCCTGATATTATTCATTTTAACCTGATAATCATGCTCACCAATGGACGGAGTCAATTTAACCTCTTTGACCTCTATAACTTTTTGCTTTTTTCTGGCCTCTGACTTTTTCTTTTGCAACTCGTATTTAAGTTTCCCATAGTTAATGATCTTACAAACCGGAGGCTTCGCCTGAGGAGCGACTTCCACAAGATCAAGTCCTACTTCACGTGCTTTAACCATCGCCTCACGAATAGATACAACACCCACTGCGTCACCGTTTTGATCTATAAGCCTTACTTGCTGAGCTGTAATTGCCCTGTTTATTTTATGCTTGTCCCTCGCTGCCGATCTATCTTCCAAAATTTAAACTCCAAAAAACACTGCCATTACAATAATCTAAAGGTTTTTATTTAAAAATCAAGCACTTTCTCATTGCTCAACAAAATTAATTACTCGTAACGTCTTCCTTTTTGCGTTCAATAAGAGAAGATTTTAATATTTTGCTTGGTTTTACGGGTTTTAAGCGAAGACGGCTGACACTTTTTTTCTCCTTCGCAGTAGATTTCGGTTTAATAAATAACACATCTTTGAGATATATAATTTCTGCCATATCTTTAATCCTTTTAACTAATCTGATGTTACAGAACTTTGATTAAATAAGTATTAATTTCAGCAGATCTTCTATCGATATAATTTTATTTTAAGCTAACTTACTAACTTTGCTTTATCATTTTTTGAATTTCGACGGTTACTACTTCTCTAGCTAAACTCGGAAGATTTTTCTCCAGCCACTCCTTGATAAGTGGCGCAGCGACTTCCCGAACGATTTCATTTATCGGAACCTTTGCACCTTCAGAAATCACCGAATTTTTACAACTCGCACTTTTCGGAAGCTCTTTACTTTTTTGGGTTGAAATTGAATTGGATGTCTCGTCGACCACACCCGATGCAGTAGCGTCATCATTCTGCATGCGACTTTTCACCGATGTCGGATCCTCTAAAAGCTGAGAATCTCTACCATTTTCCTGAGCTAGACGAAGAAAATCCCTCAATTCACTTTTGTCTTTGGGATTTTTCTGACCATTTTTAACTCTGACGATGGTGCCATCAGGAGAAACCATATCGGTAAGTTCTAAAACTGGAGGATCTTTATCAACCACCATTTGTTTGATGGACGAAAGAACTTCATCTAAAGACATTTCGGTTTGTTCCTCTACCATTTTGCCTCCCGTACCGTACGTTTAAAATCTAATTCATCTTGGCTTTCTTTTCAAGACGTGACTTTTCATCAGAACGTTTCTCTTTATTTTTTTCAAAATTTAATTTTTTTTCAGCTAACTGTTTAATCCATTCCTTTCGGGAAAGTTTTAACGGGATCTAGAACTCCTTTGTTTTTCTTAAGGGTAACCAACATTGAACGCAGATCTAAATTTCCCGTCAGAGCGAACAACTCGATCATTGCATCAATCTTGTTTTTTATGGACTTTGCGAGATTAATTCGAGCGGTCAGCAACGAAGTTTCGACGTCCAAAAATTCAGTATTGGATTTCATTCCGAGATTTGCCTGATCTAAGTTGCTCTCGGAAGTAATCTCCGCGCTTTTAACCGCGGTACTGCTGGCTTTGATGGAGGCTTCTGCCGATTTGTAAGCTCTCCAATAGATTTTGCAGTTGCGCTTAATTTCCAAAATTTTATCTTTTGATTTAAATTCCGCGTATTTCGCTCTTTCGCTGTGAACTCCGATATTTGCGTAGTTCGGCATATTGAAAACAGGCACAGTCACGGATAGTTCCGCATTATAAACATTCTGTGAAGTACGACCGTAGAGATTTTCCGTCTTATTCAGATTACGCCCTGCTTCTAATTTCAGATCACACTTAGGTCCCAACGCTCCTCTCGCGACATCCAGATCGTTCAAAGCCGACGCGGCTATAAATTTCTCCTGCAAAATTTCCTGATTCGACCTTAACGCGATTTTTTCCAGTTGATCTAAATTTTCCGGAAGCTTGATATTCAAGTTTGGAATAAACATCTTAGGATCAGCGCCTAAACCTGTAATCTGCTTAAACTGAGCCTCGGCCTCAATAACTTTCGTCTCAGCATCCACTCTTTCATAAACTGCCGTTTGATATTTCGATTCAGCTTCCGCAACATCCGCCGGAGTAGACATTCCCGCCGACAAGCAAATTTCCTGAGATTCGTACAATTTTTTCAGGTTTTCTTCCTTTTTCATATACGCTTGCAATTTCTGACGCTCTGCCCAAACCGCTGTATAGGTCTTGACGACACTTACGATTAAATCTTGCTCCGCCTTTTTCAGCTTATGAAAACTCGCTCTCGCCAAATTCTTCTTAGCCTTTGAATTTTCGACATTCTGAAAACTATTGAAAAGATTTTGGTGAAACTGCAGAGCCATTTGAGTTCTTGTTTGCTTACTCACATTACGGTTATATTTATAACTTTCAGCCGGAATGACAACAGGCAGTCCCCTATAGTTTCCAATCCCATACCCAGTTTCTTTGATATATCCTGACTGATCGGATCCCGTACGAGATGCAGATAACGACGCGTTCAAAGTTGGCAGAAACATAGCCTCCGCCTGCTTGTATTGCTCATCCGCCATGCGCTTGCTTGCTCTCTCTGATTCCAGCAAAGTATTACAGAAGTAAGCTGAAACCACAGCCTCTTCAAGATCAACTCCATGTACCCCGAAAACTACTCCAAAAGATAAAATCGCCAAATATTTCTTCATTTACTTCTCCTCTCTAACACTGCAAAGCGCTTCAATATACTAAAATCATCCGACAAGCGCAGAATTTATCCTGTTCAAACTTTCTTTTTTTCCGAAAGATACCAGCATATCAAAAATGCTCGGAGTGATTTTTCTTCCCGTAAGAACACTCCGCAGCGGCTGAGCTATTTTGCCGAATCCCAAATTCATTTGCTTCGCTAAATCTCTCAATTCGGTTTCGAGAGACTGTTCGGTCCAATCGTCCGTCACAAATAATTTTTCATACACCGACTTTAATATTTCCTCAGCATTTTCATCTACATCTGCAGATTTAAAGTCGTCTATGTAGATGGTTGCAAGGTCTTTCAACTCCAATATTGTCTTGGAACGCTGTTTTAGTCCGTTCATTCCCCTGGCAAGTCGAGACTTTACCTCGTCAGAAATCTCCCCCAGCATCGGCAAAAGAAGGTCTAAGAGTCGATTATTATCTGCTTCTCTCATGTAATGCCCATTTAAATTCGCGAGCTTTGAAAAATCCAAACGCGATGCGGACTTACCGAGGCTTTCCGTAGTAAACCATTCAATCGCTTGCTCGCGTGAAATTATTTCGTCATCGCCGTGAGACCACCCCAGACGCAACAGACAGTTGCAAACTGCCTCAGGAAGATAACCCATATCGCGGTAAGCTTCCACACCTAAAGCCCCGTGCCTTTTAGACAGCTTTGCGCCATCTGGACCATGAATCAGCGGAATATGTCCGTATTTTGGAATTTCCCAGCCGAAAGCTTTGAAAATTTGGATATGTCTGAAGGTATTAGTCAGGTGATCGTCGCCCCTAATAACATGAGTAACTCCCATATCATGATCGTCAACGCATACCGAAAGCATAAAAGTCGGTGTACCATCGCTGCGGACCAAAATCATATCATCCAACTGATCATTCGCAACTTTCACCGTTCCCTGAACAATATCTTCCAAAACGGTCTCACCTGTTTGCGGAGTTTTCAATCGAATAACGGGTTTTACTCCGGCGGGCGCGTCTTTCGGATCGCGATCTCTCCACATTCCGTTGTATTTTGGAGATAATCCTTTGTCCAGAGCTTCTTTTCGCATTGCTTCCAACTCTTCAGGTGTACAGTAGCAATAGTAGGCTTTTCCTTGTTCCACCAACTGTTTCGCCAGCTCCACATGATGATTAACTCGCGAAAACTGAAACACTGGCTCTTCATCCCAGGTAATACCAAGCCATTTTAGCCCGTTAAAAATCGCATCTACCGCTTCTTGAGTAGATCTTTCTCTATCTGTGTCTTCGATTCTCAGCACAAATTTCCCGCCGTAATGCCGTGCCAACAACCAGTTAAACAGTGCAGTACGCGCCCCTCCAATGTGTAAAAATCCTGTCGGTGATGGAGCAAATCTTGTAACTATCTTGCTCGAAAAATCTGTACTCATATCTATTCTCAGTTTATTATTTATGTAATTTATACCAAATTTTGGGAAGGGAATGTATACAATTCGTGATTTTATTAAGCATTTTTGCGAAGATGCAAAAATTAATATAGGGAATTTTTACGAACACGAAAGAATGCGAGTTCTGAACTTCATCCCTGTAATTCTCGGAACTGGAATTTGTTGTTTTTTCAACCTCGACAATCCACCTCCATTAATTTGGTCAGTTTCTTTTTTTCTGATTTTGTTGGCATTGTCCGGACGATTCAAATTTCTCTGGATCTTTCTGATTTTTAATTTCGGATTCATGTTAGCTCAACTTCGAACAATTCATATTAATACTCCGATGCTTGAGAAAACTATAGAGAATCCGCAAAGTTTCTTCGCAACGGTGGATTCTTGTTACCGTACGGAATCGGGAATGAATTTTGTCGTAAAAGACACCAGTTTGAGATTCAAGTCGAACAAAATTTTCCTCTCATGGAGAGGAAAGAAAGCAAAAGATTCTGCAGGAGATTTTATGCCGGGAGATCGAGTATCTTTTTTCGCAAAACTTTCTCCATTGAAGGATCAACCATTTCCTCAAGCTTACAATTTTAAGAGGCAACAGTATTTTAATAGGATTTCTGCTCGCGGATTTATAATGTCTCCGCCCAAAAAAGTCGAATATCTTTATCGGGAAATCACTTTATCGCTGTTGATTGACAAATTTCGGCACAAAATAAATCAAAAAATCGATAAAATACTAGGTTTCGACAATGCTGCAATCGCAAAAGCGTTGGTTACCGGAACAAAATCTTCCATAGGCAAAGATCTTCGGGAAAGTTTTGTCAGATCGGGCACAGCCCATGTTCTCGCGATTTCAGGACTTCACATTGGAATTGTAGGGTTGTTCATTTTTGTATTGGTCCGTCTTATTCTGTGTTGCATTCCTCGAATCTCAATGTTTTACGACATAAAGAAAATCGCTGCAATCGTTTCTTTGGTGGGCGCCGTCGCTTTTTATTTCATTTCAGGATGTTCCGTCTCGGCGATGCGTGCGTTAATCATGCATACCTTGGTAATTTTGGCAATCATATTGGATCGAGAAGCTGTGACGATGAGATCGATTGCCGTGGCCGCCACCATTATCATGGTATTGTCCCCCGAAGCGATCATGTTTCCGAGCTTTCAGCTTTCGTTCAGCGCGGTAATTGCAATTGTTGCATTTTATGAAAGGTGTTGGAATTTTTCATCCCGCTTTAAAATGTTGATCAACATCGTTGCAACAACAGTCGTAGCAACCTTATCGACTTCGATTTTTTCGGTATTCGTCTTTAACCAGCTTACTCTTAACAGCATTTTTGCAAATATTTTTATGATCCCGCTGATGAGCTTTTTCGTCATGCCAATGGTGATTATTTCCCTGCTTTGCATGCTGATAAATGTGACTTTTCCGTTGAAAATTTTGGCCTTCGGAATCTCTGCCATGATAAAATTGGCGAAATTTTCTTCAACATTTGCCGGATCCCTTTTTGTTATGCACTCTCCCTCACCAATTGTAATGACGATTTTGATTTTCTCGGCACTGATTTTTACCTTGATCCACCATAAAATCAGATGGACAGGATTTGTTGGGATACTGATTGGAATTTTGCTCTATTTTTTTCAGGATATACCTCGGATTATCATATCGCCAAACGCAAAGGCCTATGGAGCGAGAGTCAGCGACGATTTGACCTGTTTCAATCACTGCGGATACTTCAGAGCAACATTATCTGCCTGGACAAAATCTGTAGGATGTTCTCGCCGCGAAAATTTCAAATCCAAAGCCTGCCGAAAATTTATAGAAATGCTGGATGACGATTCGGTAAGAATCTCAGCCGACGGACAAGATTTCATATTAACGAGTGATTCGAAACTTTCCGAGAATTTTGCAAAAATTCTGAAGAATCAAGGAAAAGAAACTCAAAAAAACTCGAAAAAATTACCAACCGTCATTTTTCTGGACAAAACGAGCAAGGAATTCCGGCAAATCTAAGAACTACGATTCTGTTTTAGCTCAAGCCAAATCTTGCGGAGTTAAATCCTGGAGGCTCGTAATCGGATAGTCTTCAGGCCCTTCATCGTTCGCAGCTACAGAAAACCTCAGATCTCCAAACAACTCAAAATTCCTGCGCAAAAAACCCTCATCGATAAAATTCACAACCGAATCAGTTTTTATCTTACGAAGTTCTTCAAAAAACATACACTCCACCGGATCAGATTTTTTCGACCTGAACTTTAAACAAAAAAAGAAACCTGCGCATAGCGCGATAGCAAAACCAACCATTCTGATACCCTTCTCCTATCGATGATGATATCATCCTGGCACCCGAACTTCAATGACCGTCCGTCAAAAATAAATTTCATTTTGTCATCACTAAATAAAAAAGACGGAAGATCTCTCCTCCGCCTTTATAAAAACCACTAAAAGCAGTTCTGATTACATTTTTACGGTGTAGACCGCCATTGCTCTCAAAGTAATAGCACCTCTGTTGGTCAACTTCATGTCGTCACCGTTCTTATCAAAACTCTTGTTTGCTCTGAATCTGTATTCAGCTTCCAAACGAGTTCTTATTTTTCCACAGACTTTCTCTCCACCTAAAGCAACGATTGGTGACCATTTTGAATTCTTGACCTGACTGTTAACAACATCCAAGCTCGGGGTTACCTGTAAGAAGTTGTACTTCGCCTTTGAGTAAGCCGCACCAGCTTTCAAGTAGATCATACTCTTGGTAGCAGAATGTGCATAACCCAATCTCAAAGCAACAGAAGGAGTCAAACCATTAACCTTGGCGTCTCCGTTAAAGTATTCGAAATTCTGAGAAGCATCCAAACCAGCTTCCAAACCCAAGAAAGCTTTCTCTTTTATTGCCTTCCCGTAACCCAAAACCGCGGTACCAGCAAGTCTGGTGCTATGATCAGAATCTTTGTCCCCATCTGTCACATTCTCAAGCTTTACTCCATTGTCGACCGCAGCAACACCGAGACCGAAGTAGATACCGTCGAATCCGTTAAAAGCTCCGGTTGTTGCAACTGCTTTTGCGCTGTCTGCCGCATTAGCTCCGAAAGTTAAAGCTGCGGCAAAAACTGAAAATGCTAATTTTTTCATTTTTATCTCCTTTAATAAAAGCCATTTTCTCATTTTCAATGTCGAAACCATTCCGACGCATTAATTTATAGCCTACTTTACGATTAGTTAAAACAAATTTATGCAAATTTTAAGTATAGTGTGTCATTTTTGTCACTATTTTAAATCAAAAATTCACCCTTGAATTACTCTAATGACAGAGAAAAGATCGTTTTGGAAATAACTGTTAAGTTTTTCTATTAATTGAAGTGAATTATGTTGAATTTCAGTAGCACAGCAGTCTTTCGATTTTACAATTAAGATATTAGAACCATTCATTTTGACCACTTTGTGAGGTTCAATGTATTTTGAAACTTCCTTTCCGACAATCTGATCCCACTTGACAAAGACATCACTTACGGTCGGGTCCAAGTTGCTTTCTTTTATCAACGATTCAGCTATATTAGACAATCCACGCACGACACTTTCCCAAAATCAAATCAACTCTCGATCAGTCTGCCACGAGAGAAATTTAAGATCAAGTTGTTGAGCAAATCAAAATTTGTGTATGTATCCGATAATGAATAATATTTTTACATCCAATTATTACTAAAGTTTAAATGATTAACATATTAAAATACAACAATTAATTTGAAAAATTTTCCGATTAACAATTAAAAAAATTACCCCTACAAGAAAAAATTAATTTTTTTTTAATAAATAACTTGCAAAAATCAGGATAGAGGTATATATATAAAGACAGTTAATAATTTATTTTTCATTTCCTTCTATTGGCCCCATTCTTTTGGGGCTTTTCTTTTACGAGGTAATAAATTCACTGAATATCTTTGGGCTCCACTGCCTCAAAGACTCCATTTTACAACATAGTCCAGCTGCATTTGAAAAATATTTGTATGTTTACGAACTACATTGCAAAACCATTTGCCACATGATATAAGTACGCCTAGTTAGGTAGTTGTTGTAGTTTTGTACAAAAAAATTGAAGAAATTCTTGCGAATGGAAAAGTTATTGGTTAGGTTGTACGTGTTTGCACGGTGCAGACATGTAGGTGTTTTGGAAAAAGGAGTTAAAATGAAACTTTATATAAAAACTTTGTGTTCTATCGGAGCTTTGATGTTGTGCTCGGAGGACGCGTCTGCGATGGCGGAGATTCACAAAAAAAATGGATCAACGCATCCAATGGTTGTGCAATCTTTCGATGAGGGGAAGAAAAGCACTGGGAACGCGGAGTTTATTGTTTTTCCTTTGAGAACAGATTTAATTATTGATGAGTCAATAGAGGCGGCAGCTCAAATGTTTGAAGACGCTGAGCGGAAAGCCACAGAAACTGAAGCTGAGCGTCGGAGAATTGCGGCTAAAGACGCTGAGCAAGAAGCAAAGCTAAAAAAGTTAATTAAATCATGTAATAGTTTAACTGAATTAACGCGTTTGCTGAACAATATACTCAATGTTGGATCGAATATGGATAATCGGAAACAGTTAGATAATTTAATGAGAAGGAATTATCGTAATTATTACAAACTGTTATCAGAGCGTCAGAAAATTGCGGCTGAAGACGAAGCAATAGAATCAGCGACTCAGATGTTAGAAGAAGCTGAGAGGATTGCGGCTGAAGACGAAGCCATAAAATCAGCGACTCAGATGTTTGAAGAAGCTGAGAGGATTGCGGCTGAAGACGAAGCAATAGAATCAGCGACTCAGATGTTTGAAGAAGCTGAGAGGGAAGCCGCTCAAGCTGCGTCCCAAGTGGTCGCCAGAGAGTCGTACTATTCCAAATTTGGACAATTCTTCAAATCAATATGGTCCAGATTTGCTAATTCCAGATTTAGTCAAGTTCTGAAAAACATTGGACAGACTTTGTTCAGCAATCGATAATTCAACTGTTTTGACATCGGAGCATCCTTCGTGGTGCTCCTCCCTCCCCAATTTGTTTTTGCTAATTTTTGCAAACTATTCTTGCAAAACCATTTGCCACATGATATAAGTACGCCTAGTTAGGTAGTTGTTGTAGTTTTGTACAAAAAAATTGAAGAAATTCTTGCGAATGGAAAAGTTGATGTTGTGCTCGGAGAGTGTATTGGCAGCAAAAATTCCCTGGTATAAAGATGGTACATCAGCGATAGTACAATTTCCAATATACAAAAAGTATCAGCTTGAAAAAGCGGAAGCTAGTTATCGCATAAATAAACATCATGAGGCATCAGTGACGGTGAAAGGTCCTATATGCAAAAACGATCAACTTAAGTCTGATCCCTTTGTGGTGGTAAGGAGAGTAACTTTTGATGGTAACAATCTAGAAAAGTTTACTCCAAAAATTGAAAATTGGCTTAAGAAGCAGGGGGGCCTACAGTCACTTAGCGTACAGAATAACAAATTTGAAGAGCTTCCTGAAGAAATTATGGAATGGTTTCCGCACTTAAAACAAATCTATTTCTGGGATAATCCGATTAAGAAGTCTCCTGATTTTTTACTTTACATGGGTAGCTTGGAAGTTGTTTCTGGTACAACAAATTTTGCAGATAACACCAGAGAGGGGCTTAATAAAAATAGACAATATACAATCAATCGCTATAAAGGAAAGCTACAGGGCGTAGAAAATCTTATAAGCGAGAAAGAGGAAGAACTTTCTGTCTTACAAACACAATTGGAATCTTTGAACAAAATAGAACTTAATTTAAAAAAAGCTAAAGCATCAAAACGCCAAAGAAAATTCATAAAAAGAGATATTAAAAAGGGTGAAAAAGCTTTAGCACAACAAAAAGAAGCGCTTAGGAAGCTCTTAGAGAAAAAATCGTCTTTTGAAAACGTAATTAGCAAATTAGAGAAAGCTCAAAAAAAATCTTTGGAAATAGCAGAAAGAAAAAGTCGAAGATAGCATTTTGACGAAGGAGGATAGTATTCAGATCCTCCTTTTTTATCAAAAAATAACAAACTTTAATAATCAGTATATCCCAAACACCTGCTGGGCTTCGTTTTCCGAAGAACGGTTTCCCCCGTCAGTTGCATTTTCCAACGGATTTTCCAAGACGTTTTCGTTAATATCCTCGTCTTGCTTGAATGCCTCGGTAATAGTGATATCTCCGCACGGCGCGCCACCTGTTTTGGCATCGATTTTTCGCAGCTTTATATCTTTTGGAATTCTGAACGGTTTCGGCGTCAGATATTTTTTCGCGTGCTGAAGAAAATCGATAAAAATAGGTAGGGCGGTATTTGATCCGCTCGCGTTTTTTCCCAAGGATTTTGTGTGGTCATCGAATCCGACAAAAACTCCGATAGCGATGTCCGGAGTATACCCGATGAACCAAGTATCTCGGCTGTCGTTGCTGGTTCCTGTTTTCCCTGCCATCGGGAAGTTTAAAAAGCGAGCTGAAGCTCCCGATCCACGTTGAATTACTCCTTCTAACAGCGACGTAAGTTGGTAAACGCTTTGTTCATTCAAAATTTGCGGACGAATGTCGTTTAACTTCGGAGGGTATTCACTGTCTTCTTCGTACTGAGCCTGTCGCGTATCTGATTTAAATAAAGGTTTTCCGTTCTTATCCAATATATAATCGATCATTGTCGGAGAAATTTTCTTTCCTCCGTTGGCAAGCATTGCATAGGCGGTAGTCAGATTCAACAAGGTTGTTTCCCCCGCGCCCAAAGCATAGGAAAAATATCTCGGCATATGATCAAAAAGCCCCAGCTCCTCAGCGATTTTAGCAATTTTGCTCATACCGACTTCCTTAGCTAGCCGAATTGTGGCGGTATTTATGGACTTTTCAATCGCTTGACGCAACGTAATTTTATCAAAAATAGCCCCTTTGTAATTTTTTGGCTTCCAAATCCCGTAACCTTCTCCAAGATCTATTTCAACCGGACTGGCATCAAGCATTGTGTTTGGAGCAAATCCATTTTCCAATCCTGCAAGAAAAACGAAAGGTTTAAACGAAGACCCTATCTGCCTTTTGGCTTGAGTTACGCGATTGAATTCACTTTGTGCGAAAGAATACCCCCCCTGCATTGCCAAGATTCGCCCGTTATGAACATCAATTACGACTATCGCACCTTGAACTTTAGGCAACTGCCTTATGTCGTAGGTATTTTTGGATTTCTCGACCAGCACGACATCCCCGACTTGGATTTTTTTAGCCCATTTTAAATCCTTAGGAGAAATTTTCCCGAAATTATCATTATCTATCAGAATTTTTCCGTTTTTATCCAACAAAACAGCTCTGGAAAAACCTTCTGCGCCTTTTGGATGTTCAAATTCACGCAATTTTTTCAAAGTCTCGCTATGAGAACCCTTCACGTCAATATTTGTAAGAGGACCATTCCAGGCAAATCGTCGATCAGCGGCTTCTAACCCGCGGCGAAGCGCATCATATGCACACTTTTGCAAGGTCGGATTTAAAGTTGCGCGAACAACAATTCCCGCCTTATTTAAACTCTCGAACGGATATTCATTTATTATATGTTTGCGCAGTTCCTCCGAAAAATATTCCGCAGTATATTCGCTTGAATCTTGCGGTGCCATTTTTAATTCTTCTTTGATTGCCGCGTCGTGTTCTGCTTGAGTAATAAATCCGTTTGCCAGAAGCCGGGAAATCGCCCAATTTCTGCGAGTCAATGCTTTCTCTTTGTGCTTAACGGGATGATAGTTGTTCGCTCCTTTTGCGAGACTAGCAAGGTAGGCACATTCTCCGATAGTCAGTTCGTTCAGTGTTTTGTCAAAATATGTTTTTGCAGCAGTTGCGACTCCATAGGTTCCCAGCCCTAAATATATTTGGTTAAGATAAAGTTCCAAGATTTGTTTTTTGGTTAGAGCTTGCTCAATTCGGTAAGCTAAAATTGCCTCCTTTAATTTTCGGACATAGGAAACTTCGTTGGTTTTTATCAAAAAAATACGTGCAATTTGTTGAGTAATCGTTGACGCTCCCTGAGGACGCCTTCCCGATCCAAGCTGCCTAAGATTATTGACAATTGAACGAGCAATCCCAAGGAAATCGACTCCTTTGTGTTGATAGAAATTTTTGTCTTCAACAGCGATAAATGAATTTATGACTTTATCGGGAATCAAATCTACGGGAATAAAGTATCTTTTTTCCCCCGAATACTCACAAAGTTTGCTTCCATCTTGCAAAAACACCCGACTGGAAAGCAAAGGAGAATACTGTTTCAGAGAATTATGATTCGGCAAATCGGCAGAAAGAAAATAAAGGACAGCCACTACCGCAACACTTCCAAGACCAACAATCGCGAGCAAAGAGCAAATTGCATAAGTTACAGCGCGAAATATAAAACCAAAAAATTTTGAGAAAAAACCTCGCTTTTTTTTATGCTGAACAGGCTTATAACCTTCCTTCTCCACTTCAGCTTCTTTTGATTCTTTTTTCTCTGCATTTTTCTGATTAGAAAACTGACTGTTTTTTTTGAAAATATCTTCTGCGCTCATTATTCACCTTACCGAACGACTTGACGTTTTGAAGTCTTCCTTTCTTTTTCGAAAAATTCATCCAACGCGTACAAAATAGCATAAATGACTTTTTTACGAAATAACTTTGATAACAAAAGCTTACTGTCTTTTGAATTAGAAATACAACCTAATTCCATAAGTATTGACGGAATATTTGTTTTTAGAATTTTCAGATCACTGCTGCGACACGCCTGATGTTTTATTTTGCAAAGATTCGGAATATACCCCACCAGAAATTTTGAAAACTGTTTGGATTTTCGCAAAGTCTCGTTAAATTTATTATCAGATTCTCCGAAACCATGTGACGGCAAAGTATATACGGAGATTCCTCTCAGATTTGTATCCTTGTTATAATCGGTATGGAGAGAAATTAAAATATCGCCGTTTCCGGATTTTGCGCGCTCAATCCGATCATCGAGCGAAACAAATTCGTCCTTATCTCGCGTCAAAACCACTTCGTAATGATTGGTCTTCAGCAACGCATTGCGCAATTCAACTGCTATAATAAGAGTTATGTTCTTTTCCAGATATTTTTCGTAAGGAGATTGAGTACCGGGATCTTTTCCTCCATGTCCTGCATCGATTACTATTGTCGGTTTTTTGCGAAAACTGATTTTGATCGAGTCCTTCGTGTATTTCTTTTTCACAAATTCAACTTTTTGCTTTAGAGCCATGAGAAACATAAGAGATGAATTCCCGAATTTTTCAAAAAAATATCCTTTGAGAATTCCTTGATTCTGCTTGCCGATTTTTGGAAGATTTACCGGTTTTTTGAAGGACAAAAACATCTGAATCCCGTTCGGAAGAATGTGAATCCTGGGAACAAATGAAACTTTTTTGTAAAATTTTATAGTCAGATCATAAAGATCATCTTCTTGAGTCAACGAAACACTTTCTACAACGTCCCCTTTTGCTCGATTGGCACCATGATCTGAGTAGAGCTGAGCGTCGACCTCGCAAAACATCGCGAAAATAAACACAAGAAGCAACTTTATTATATTTTTTATCATTCCCAACGCTGTCTCCGCGAGGATTATATCAAAAATTCAAATAAAGTGCAGACTATTTTCTGAAGAGGCCCATATGTTGTTCATTAAACATTTGTTTAAATTTTTTTAGAATATGTTGCAATAAAAACACAGCTTCAAGAAATTATTGCAGTATGATTTGATCATTGATAAATCTTCATATAGCATGAAGAAAGTTATTTGTTAGGAGTGTTTGTATGTGTAAAAAGTTTTTAATTTTTTCTTTGCTTCCATGCGTTTGCTTCGCCCAAGCAAATGTTGATGATTCGAAGCGGTTGGGAGAATTCCTGAAAGAGAAGTCTCAGGGAGTTACTCTGTTGGAAGATCTGACTATCAGTGGTGATTTAAAGTTGGCTTTCATTACTTCGAATCAATATCTTTCACAGAAAGTGGATATTCCTTCTTTCTCTTTAGACGGAAATGTTTACATTGATTACAAGAAAGTAGTTGACGGCATTGGATTTGGTTTCAAAATCGGAAATAAGGCGAGATCAGGTATGATGAAGGGTGGTTCTGCAATCGTTGACACTTCTTATCTGTTCGCTGAAACTGACAAACTTGGTGAATTCAGATTTGGTTATTCGAAGTCCGCTGGTAATATTTTTTCCATATCTTATGCGGACGTCATGACCGGATACAACTTGGTCGATAGCGGATTCACTCCGGTGTTCTTTGCTCAGTCTTCTGGATCTATTCTCGGAACAGGATTTGATAAAGATGATGGTAAGTCGTTGAAATTTACCTGGTTATCACCGACGATTAAAGGATGGTCTTTTGGTTTATCTTATGCGCCGAACAGTCGTGATGCCCACTTGTTTAAAGAAAAGCTCAACAAATCTGAAAGAGATTACAGCATTGCTCAAAACTTTGCAGATGAGACTTCTTATATCAAGGATAGTTTCACTGCCGGTATTTCCTATGAATACGGTAACCCGGACGCATTTAATATGAAAGTCTCCGTTGCAGGTTGGTTAGCGCAAGGCAGATCTGACGCATCAGATCCTCGTAATGTTCAAGGGTACAATGTCGGAACTATTTTCGGATACGGAAAGTACAAGCTGGCTTTGGGTTACACTGACAACATAAATTCCATGATTCCGAAAGTGTTGTCGAATGATGTAAGAGATGATGCCGGCAACATCGTTGGAATGGGACCAGGTGCCGACAATGGAAAGGTTTGCAATATTGGTATAGGATACTTCGGCGATAAATGGGAGATGTCTGCAGGATATTTCCACGCCGTAAAGAAGTGGTCTCATGATGATAGAGTAACTTCGAATATCGCGACGGTGGCTGTACAGTACAACATGGACAAAGTGGTAAGCGCCTTTGTTGAATACAACAACATCAGGGCAAGAACCTGTGACCGTATATACAATTCGGAGAACGATACGAAGTACGGCGGTGACGGATTTGCTTTCGAAAGTAACAGAGCGAATTTGTTTATCATCGGAGCTAAAATTAACATTTAGTTGTTGATGTTTTCTTTTTACTGCCCGTCGGGGGAGAACTTCGGCGGGTTTTTTTGTTTTCAAAAATCGTATAAGGCGCAACTTGTCGTTGATATCAAATAAGTGAGATATTTTTACGATCAACAAAGTTTCCTTGCACGTTACTGATTATAATCTCAATAATTCTCCTTGTTGTTCAAATCAACGATGTTAAAAACTCAGAATCCGCATGAAATTAAGTAACAATATGATCGAATCTGCCTCTTTTCCATAAATTGAAATCGCAAAACTCTTACGCTTATCTGCAGCGCAAAAATCTGTTGTATTTGTACGAAAACTCACCGCAAATATCTGTCTGCAATGATCTGGCATTTTGATGCAGCGAAGATATATCCTCATAAATAACCATTCTGAGAAGACTGATTTCCTGACGCGTTCTGAACATATTTTTGCTGGATACCATATCGAGACATTGTACGTATTGAAGCAAATCCTGCCATGAAGTATATAATTCCGTGTTCATTGCTTGCTGAAAATCAGGTATTGATACGCAGATTGACATTAAAGACTGTTGTAATTTGGACCAAACTAGATCAATTTTCGACTTCAAAAAATCAACATCTTGGCGAAATTCAAAAATTTGCTCCTCGACAACCGATTCCAGCCGTTTAACATCATTATGCAACCCGAATAAATGTTCATCAACAGCCAGATTAAATTGTTCAACTTCCTGGTTTAATTTGAACGTACGTTTACCCTGAATCCTGTTTTTACAAATATTATTTTTTTTACTTAGTTGACGCACCCCTTGTGTCAACTCAGTTATTTGCCGATGAACAACATCTTTCATTCGCTGAATATTTAAACGCAAACCAAACAACGGCTCCTCACTTTCCGATCTAATTGTCCATCGCTGCCAACGTAACTCGCCCCATTCTTTGCCTCCGGTATCTAAATGTTTCGATAATTGATCATCAACTATCATTTCCAGTTGCCAAAAGTGATGACGCAACGTCACTGCTTGCATAAAAATATCCGACTCAAAAGACTGAATACCTCGGTGAAAATTAATCATTCGCGAATTCATTTCCTTTTTGAATTGCTGAATATCTTTGCATAACGCAGCCGGATTATTTGTCATCCCTGTATATTGGAAATTTATGGGCTTATCTGAATCACTGAAACTCATCGCATTCGTGTTGTGTGAAAATGTGAAAATACACAAAATACTACAGACAAAATTAACTAACTTCATACTATACTCCTTCTCTATCAGACGACGATCGCCATATAACTCAACCGCAAACTCTATTGAAATTTTAAATTCCCGCTAACATGTAAGACTTATAAACAGCCTTATACTCTATCCGAAGGATAAAACTTTCTTAAATATTACAAGTATGATATTTTATACAAAAAATCAAGATATTTTAGTTTAATTTTACTTAATATTTATAAATAATCTTCGATAAAAATCCGATTTTTGCCCGAAAAATATTTTTTTTGATAAAATTTTGCATTTTTTACAAATAATTAATAAATTTATGAAATGATAAGAACGGATATGGAGGATTTAACCTACGTTGAATTTTGTAATGGAGAAAAAAATGAAACTTAATTTAATAACTTTATGTTCGGTTTGCTGTACTTTGTTATGCGGAAATGTTTTAGCAAGAGATATTGAACAAAAACCATCCCAACAATCACTTATATCGACGCCGAGTGAAAAAAGAGAAGCTGCTGAGAAGTTATTTAATGCCGTAAAAACGGGAGATGTCGATACAGTCAAATCACTAATAGAAGATCCATATTTTTCCAATCTTATTCACAAAAAAGATAATTCTAGAGGAACAATCTTGGAAACTATAGTGAAAAACGGCCAAAGTGATATATTAGACCTGATATTGCAACGCAGATATGATTACCATATCAATGTCAATTCTATAACGTCGGACTATAAGACAATGTTGACAATAGCAGCAGAAAACGGAGACGAAAATACGGTACGAGTATTGCTGAAATATTCGGCTTATCCCAACGTGTGTGATGTGTCAGCAAAAGGAATGGCAAAATCACCTCTTATACTAGCAGCGGAAAAGGGCTATACTGAGATAGTAAAAATGCTGTTAGACAATAAAAAAACAAACCTCAATCAACAGGATGGCATCGGTCAAACAGCTTTGATGTTAGCCATAAAAAAAGGACATGCCCAAATAGCTAAAATGTTGTTGGACAGCGGAGCAAAAATCAACATAAAAGATAAACTCAAACAAACGGCTTTAGATTATGCGAAAAGAAATCCTGAAATGACCGAGTTATTAACAGAATATATGGGAAATAATGAGAAAAAAGGCAGTAAAAATATAATCAAGTGGGCGCAAAACAAAATTACTGAGAAAAAAAGGAAACGCGCTGAATCCCGTGAAAATTTCGATCCAAATGGTGATGTGAAGAAAAGAAAATTAGTTTCAGAGTCGAACGACAAAGATAGGAATTTTGAAAAATCTGACCCGGCTTTTCGTGATAACGACATAAAACCAGGGGCAGATATAGATGGCATACTTTCAGTTAAAGAATAGAAGTACTCAGGCAGCCTCTTCCCAGGTTGCCTATTTAAAACTTGCCTTCGTGAACAACAAATGTAAAAAATCAAAAAAAATGAAGAAAAATTATTAAAAAATTTACGAATAATTAACTTATTCCTTGTAAAATAAATTATAATATTTAGCAAATGGAGAGAAATATGAATGATAAACAAACAACAAACGCGCTGATATCCTTTCAATCGACGGTCAACGGAAAATGGAAAGTTTTCTGCATGGCTCTGGCATTGATGTATATAGGAGATGTAATGGCAGAGGGCGGTCCGTCACTCGACGAGGTAAAGACGGCCATAAAGGAACTGAATGATTCAACGGAACAGTATAAAAAACAATTATCAGATATTTTAAAAAATATATCTCAAAATAGTTCAGAGAATACATCTCAAGAGCAGAAAAAAAAATATAGTTCAGGGAATACATCTCAAGAGCAGAGAAAAGAATATAACAAATTACTAGCAACTATACATTTCGGAATATATTCTAGGGTTTCTGATTTTCTTGAAAGTTCGAATTTCGATATCGATGCTCATTATCCTGGAATGTACAACGATGAAACGGCATTAATCTTTGCGGTAAGAAAAAATAACCTAGACATCGCTGAACTGCTAATTAAAAAAGGTGCCGACGTAAACTTAAAAACAAATGGCAATTCAGCCCTAAGTCTGACTATTGATTCAGAAGGTATTGTAAACAAAGGAATGTTGGAACTGTTATTAAAAAATGGCGCTAATCCTAACATAACATCAGGACCAGATGAGGAAACTCTTTTGCTGAAAATAGCCAAGGGCTCCAAAAAATCTGAGAATGCTGCTGCAGTGAAATTATTGACTGAATACGGGGCAGATTTTGACATCAAAGACAAGTACGGTAAAACACCTCAACAATATGGTCTTCAACCTCCAAAAAATTAAAGGAGAACTACATAAAGAATCTTTGACAACCCGAGGGGTGGCTTATAAGCCACCCCTATTGTATCTGGAAAACTTTTTTAATCCAATTCCATCACGGTGATTTTTCCGAATTTCGCGGATAGGTCATCGATGTGATGCAAGATGTAGTACATAGGGTCGAGGTCGGGAGTATCCAAATCCAACACCGCTCCCCAGTCCGTGCGACTATGATGAGCAGCGATCATTTTCGCAACCATCTCAAATCCCGCCGCCATGCAGGTTGAAAATCCCCACTGCGAGTGCGTCAGCCATTTTTTCTGGAAATCCGTGTTGAATCCAATCACTCCCGAATTCAAATCGATGGTATATTCCCAGATTTTCCCGAAATCGTGCAAAATGCAGGCGGCGTAGACTGTACTTTTGTCAATTTTTGGATGCTTTTCCATGAAATCCTCCGCGATTTCGAGGCATTCAAAAGTATGCTGTAAAAGTCCGCCGAGATAATTATGGTGAATTGATTTCGCCGCTGGAGCAACTTTAAAGGCCTCGGAATAATCTTTTATCAATCCGGAAACAAAATTTCTGAGTTTATCGTCCTTAATTAATTCGACGTAAACCTGAACTGCAGCAAAAATTTCTTCTCGCTGTTGCTCTGAAAGACCTATTTTACCCTCTTTGACTAGGACAAAATCGTGAATAACGTAGTCCGAATAGTTCGCAGGTAGGTCGTATTTCATTAATTTTATCGTATTGCCGCTCCTGAAAATCTTCTCATCGGGATATTTTCTCAGGTCATTGGACCACATCACCGCCGAAAAATTAAATTGTCCATCGGCAGATTTCAAATTTAAACGTCGATAATCATCTCCTCGCTTAGTTTTTTGCAGAGAAGAAGAAACTATCATCAACTCAGCCAATCTTAAATCCGGCTTCTCAAAATCTTTAAAACTATCCATTTTTTTCCTTACTTTGCTTTATTTTGCTTTGTACTTAAATGATCTCAGTTTTGGATCTATATCTATCAACAATTCCGCAATCTGTACACTGTTGAGAGCAGCTCCTTTTCGCAGATTATCTGCCACCGCCCAAAACATCAACCCTTTTTTGCTGGTGCAATCTCGACGAACTCGACTCACAAAAACCGCGTCCTCACCTTGAGCATCTAACGGAGTAGCAACCACATTTTCATCTCTGCGATCCAGGGTGAGAATTCCATCAAAATCATCAAAGGCTTGATAGGCCATATCGTCGGAGACCTCCTTAGTGAATTCGCAAACCACTGACATTCCATGCCCTATAAATACCGGAACCCTGACACAGGTAACCGCAATTTTTACATCTGTTTTCAAAATTTTACAAATTTCCGAGGAAATTTTATCTTCTTCCTCTGAAATACCGGAACCGTAAACATTTCCAATGGATGGAATCACGTTAAAAGCTATTTGCTTAGAGAATACATCATTAAATATTTCCCCTGAAGCAAGCACAGATTTTGTTTGATTGTACAATTCGTCGTTTGCTGCTTTGCCGGCACCTGACACCGCCTGATAAGTCGAAACCACGGCTCGCTTAATTGGCGCTATGGCAGACAAGGCTTTCAAAGACATCGCCAACGGAACTGCCACACAATTTGGTGTCGCAATAATCCCCAACGGAGCCCCTTTTGACAAAGCCTTTGCATTTACCTCAGGAACAATCAAAGGAACTTTTGGATTCAATCTGAAATACGAACCTTTGTCGATAATGGTACATCCGGCCTCTGCTACTTCTTTCGCGTGCTTTTGAGAAAATTTGGAACCTGCGCAAAATATCGCCAGATCCACTTTTGAAAAATCCACCGACGAGAAACTTTGCACCCGTAGACTCTGATTTTTAAAAGATACACTCTTGCCAACCGACTTTTCTGAAGCTACCGCAAAAATCTTTTCAACGGGAAAATCTCTCTCTGCCAAAATTTTCAGAGTATTATTTCCAGCGTTCCCCGTAGCTCCCACTACAGCAACATTGTACCTTCTTGAATTCCTCATTCGCCCCTCTAAACAAAAGCTCTCATTGATTTTAGGCTTTATTTCGGATAACATAAAGTGGTTTGTTTGAAAAAAATTTTTATCAAAAATCATTGAAGGTAGAATTTGCAGTTGTTTGGTACATTGGCTCCGTTGGCCGACAGGATTCGTCCCGGGGATTTTGATGAAATTATCGGGCAGTCGTTAGAAAATCAGATTTCTGCAGTTGAGAATCTGCAGTCGTTGATTTTGTGGGGACCGCCGGGATCGGGCAAGACTTCTTTCGCGAAAATCATAGCAAAAAAAAGCAAACTACACTTCGAAGAAACTTCTGCCGTAATGCATTCCACTTTGAAATTCAAGTCGATTTTTGAACAGCTGGACTCCAATCTCTTGTCAAAAACCATTTTGCTTGTAGACGAAATTCATCATCTCAACAAAAGCCAGCAGGATATATTTTTACCGCATTTGGAAAACGGTTCACTAATTCTGATCGGAACAACAACAGAAAATCCATCCTTCGAGCTGCGCCCTGCTCTTCTCTCTCGGTGCAAAGTTATAACTTTCGATCGGTTGCAGCTAGACGATTTGGACAAAATCCTGCAGCGCGCGGAAAATTTCATGAAGAAGAAACTGCCTTTGACTCCCGAGGCACGGCAGCATTTATGTTTGATGTCGGACGGAGACGGAAGGTATCTGTTGAATCGCGCCGAGGAACTTTTCAATTTGAACACCTCCGAAAAATTAGACGTTGAAAAATTGAAAAAGTTTTCCCCAAAACGCGCCGCTGTATACGACAAAGGAAACGAGGAACATTACAATCTGATCAGTGCACTGCACAAGTCACTGCGGGGTTCGGACGTCGATGCGGCACTATACTGGATGCACCGAATGCTGCAAGGAGGGGAAGAGCCGCTCTACATTCTGCGCCGACTAATTCGATTCGCGAGCGAAGATGTCGGAATGGCCGATCCAAACGCTTTGGTTCAAGCGTTATCTGCGCATAAGGCTTACACAATTTTGGGATCGCCCGAAGGAGAACTTGCCATCGCCCATGCGGTAATCTATCTGGCAACTGCCCCGAAATCCAACGCCGCAGAAGTCGCTTTTTTCAAATCTCAAAAAGCTGCAAAATTTTACGGATCGCTTCCTGTGCCGAAAAAAATCCGCAACGCTCCGACAAAATTGATGAAAGAGTTGGATTACAACAAGGGGTACGTTTACGATCACGACACAGAAAACGCATTTGCTGGAACAAATTTCTTCCCGGATGAACTCTCTCGCAAAAAATTCTACGAACCCAACGAGCGCGGCTTCGAGCGGGAAATCAAAAAACGCATCGATTGGTGGGATAAGAGAAGAAAGTAAGAATTATTCAAAAATTCAACTCGTTCGGCAAAAAATATTGACAATAAAGTTTTTTTATGGCATCATTTAATCGTTAGATGGGTTATACAGGGGAAAGAAATGACTGAAAAAATCAAAGAATCCCGCAAAACAGAAGACAGAGGTCGCTATGAGGCAGAACATCTCGAAAGCGAAGAGGAATATTATATAAAGGCCTTTAAACGTCTGGATAAAACAGGAAAGCATACTTGGAACTGGGCTGCGTGTATTTTTGGGTGTTCGTGGATGGCTTATAGAAAAATGTATCTTTATACATTATTTTTTATCCTCATAATTGTGGTTTTTAGACTTTGTGCCTTTTCACTTGTCTCATTTAATATGTACGGAACTTTCTTATCACCTGATTTGTTTAAGTATCAGCATCCGGTTTTATATCAATCAATCTTTGTTTGCTCGTGGGGGATCTGTTGCATATTTACGGGATATTTCGGAAACGCTCTGTATTACAACGCAATTAAGAAAAGAATTCGAAAGGGATATCATTTACTACAAAAATATTGTCCGACATCCATTCCGTCTGCGCTTGCTATCATTTATTGTCCACTTATCTGCTTTGCTGATTGGATAGCATACAAGTTGCAGCTCAAAACTGATGTCAAAAGTGAAGTTAATGAAGAAACTGTTCGAGCGTATTTAAATCCAAACAAAAAAATTCATATAGCCGTTAAAATCGCAAATGTTCTTGTGTGTTATATATTCTTGGTGGGACTATTTGTTGCCCCGGCAAAGAAAAATGAAAAGCAAGTGATGACCAAGAATGTTTCTGTCAGTCTGTTGTCTGAAGACAAGGCTCTCATGTAAGAAATTCTACAAGCTGAACGAGCGAGGCTTCGAGCGGGAAATCAAAAAACGCATCGATTGGTGGGATAAGAGAAGAAAATAACCCTATCGACAAAAATATTGACAATAAAGTGATACCATAACGCGTTTTCATGAGAGTATGTGAGGGATATATGTCTGAGAGAGACAATGAATTCTGCGAAGTAGAAAGTAGAGAGTACTACGAAAAAGCATTGAACAAAAACGTCGAATATTATATAAAAGCCTTTAAACGCCTAGATGAAACGGGTAAGCATACTTGGAACTGGGCGGCGTTTTTCTTTGGATCTTCGTGGTTGTTTTACCGCAAAATGTATCTTTGTGGTTTCATTATCTTTATGATAGAGAGATTTATCGTACGCTTCATGAGTGACAACAATATGATTTTTCCACTTTTTGTATTCTTGGGATTAAGATTACTGTGGGGGTACTTTGGGAATGCTTGGTACTACGATGTAGTGAAAGCAAGAATAGGTAAAGGCTATCACTTATTGGATAAATATAGCCCGACATCCTTTACGTCTGGTATATCTTCATTTTTAGGATTTTTGGTTTGTTGGGCAGATCAAATATCTCTCAAAAAGCAGCTCAAAACTGAAACAGAATACAAAGTAAATACAGAATATAAAGTTAATGAAGAAACTATTCGTGCTTATTTGAATTCAGCAAGAGAAAATCCCGGCATTGTTAAGGCAGCAAATATAATCATTTGGTTATTCCTCTTCGTGGGACTTCTGTGTTATTCGGAGTTATAAATGTGACTCAAGAAGTTATGCCGAGGCAGAGCGACTTGTGGAAAAAATATCGGACAAAATCAAAGCAATTATTATTAAAAAATAGTATTCATTCCGAATTGAGAAGTAAGGGGAAGGATTCTCTCATCGATCGAGGGAATAAGCATAGTAAGTAACGCGCGGAAAAGGACTCAAAAATTTCTACAAATCCGCTATCCTCACCTAGTAAGAAAAACATTATGCAAATCGGATGAATGGAGCAATTCTTCCTTCGTCACTTGTTGCATCGGTTTATTTCTGACAGGTATTTTGAAAAATTTGAAACCGTAACTGTGCATTTGATCTATGAGTTGCACAACGTCTCCGTATTTTTCCATCGCGCTGACGGTCCACTCCATAACGATCTTCAGATTCGGAGAATTTTCTATTATTTTTCTCGCTCCGCGTAGTGCCAATACCTCGGCCCCTTCTATATCCATGCGAAGCCAATCGACATCTTTTAATTCGGGAAGATCGTTATCAAGGGAAACACATTGCACTTTTTTGGTCGCAGAAAAATCAAGTCCTCGTTTTATATGTCCTTCTCCGATATTTATGGTTGAAAATTTTAATCCACTTATAGAATCAGATACAAAATCAACACTTCCATTGTGATCCGAGACTGCGACATTTTTCAGCATTACATTTTCTTCTAATCTATTGAATTCCAATGATAATTTGGCCATTCTATACACTTCATCATTGGCTTCATATGAAAATATATGTCCATTTTTGCCTACGAGTTTTGATAACAAAGTCGTGTAATATCCGATATTTGCTCCGATTTCGATAACTGTCTCGGAGGGTTTAACATTCTGCACGAAAAAATCTGTAATATCCTTTTCCCAAAAGGAATTGATACCTATTTCCTCAGATACTCGATCATTTCTTATTCCGGCAATCCAAAGATTGTTATTGGTTTTGCTTAAAATATACGGGCTTTTCGGAATGAAATATTCGTAATATGTTATGTATCCGACACATATACATAACAGAAAGCATATTATGTATAGATAGGTTTTAGTTAACAATTCCTTTGATTTGCGAGACATATGTCCCCCCCCCATTTTATAAAATTTATCTAAATTATATCAAAAATTTATAACTAATGCTTTAATAATTTAAATACATTTGCATGTTTTTTCATCCATAAAGGAAATCACCGCACCAATTTCGACTGAATTTATCTTGATCGCTCGAAATTCGTGGTGTATCATTGAGCAACTTTTGGGGTGTAGCCAAGTGGTAAGGCAACGGGTTTTGATCCCGTCATTCGTGGGTTCGAGTCCTACCACCCCAGCCAATAGAAGACTTTTTATGAATATCGATTTTATGCATCTTGCTTTGTCCGAGGCCCAAAAGGCTTTCGAGAGAGATTCTGTTCCGATCGGAGCTGTTATCTCACAAAATGACAACTTGATAGTCTCGACCGGAAATGAGGTCATGAAGCGAAAAGACCCCATTGCTCATGCTGAAATTTTAGCAATTCAGCGGGCTTGCGAAATTCTGAATGTGCGAATTTTAGACCAATGTGACATTTATGTGACCCTCGAACCCTGCGCTATGTGCGCTCAGGCGATTTCGCTGGCTCATATTCGAAATTTATACTTCGGAGCTTACAGTCCGAAATACGGAGCGGTTGTCAACGGTGCGCAAATTTTTCAACATTCCACTCATAAACCACAAGTGGTCGGGGGCATTTTGGAATCCGAATCGGAACTCTTACTAAAAAATTTTTTCAAAAACAAGAGATCTTAACATTTTTTTTTACAAAAGATCTTTAAAGATGAGAGCTGTTACTGTATAAAGTAGGTAAAAGAAATTGTGGAGGAATAGTGCTCGTTTTTGTACGTGACAATAATGTCGATCAAGCTTTGAGAGCTTTGAAAAAGAAAATGCAACGTGAAGGGATTTTTCGTGAGATAAAATTACGCAGGCATTTTGAGAAACCATCGGAAAGAAGAGTCAGAGAGATGTCTGAGGCGATTCGCCGCACCAGGAAATTGCTCAGAAAGCGTATGGAACGCGAAGGTTATTAGTTTTCAGTGAAACGTATTCTCGTTTCGCTTTTTTTTACATTGGGGTCGTAGCTCAGTTGGTAGAGCGCGACGTTCGCATCGTCGAGGTCAGGGGTTCGACTCCCCTCGGCTCCACCATTTGTTTGTCAAGAAGCAATGTTCAAAAGAGCGTTTTTCGTTCTTTGGAATTGTGTTTGTTTGCATTGAATTTTTGGTGAATTTTTCCTGAAAAGTCTTTAATTACGAATTTTGGTCAACCTTTTTTGAATATTTTAGCGCTAATTAATCCTTTATTAGCAAAATTGTATGTAATATCTAATTTCTGATTTAATTCTGTTCTTTCGGAGGAGTTGCGTCAAATAGCCCCGGTTTAGGAGTGAAGATCACCGCTGAATGAAAGTATATGGCATCGTTTGATCCGGCTCTGGTTTCGGGAGGAGATAATTTAAAGAGACGCAATCCAAAAGCTTCAGAAGGAGAAACGTCTCGCGTTTTTCTGCCATCCGAAAAAGAATACGAGTTAGCTGGCGAGTAATGTACCGCACACTCAATAATGATTTTTATTTGATCTTTCTCAATTTTTAAAGTCGGATAAATTTCAGAAGGCGAAGCTTTTGTGAGCCTTTTTACGTTGCTTCTATCAAGCCAATATTGATCAATTGAAACACTTGCAGGATTATAAACTGAACCGGCAAAATGAAATCTTCGAGTCCATAATACACTTGCAGTTGAATCAGAATTACCTTTAACACAGAAAATATATCCCAGGGGATTGTACCCTAAGTCGCTTGTGGCGATCGTAACTTTATTGGATGTAAATCTCGCTGTTCCAGGAAACATTGACAAATAAGCCAATGATGCAGCATATCTTATGTCGGGCAGAGTTATCTTCCGATTTACTCCCTCTCGTTTTTGGGAAATATTCTGCAAAATATTCGCCATTTGCTGCGCAACAAACTCAGTTTGA
>CADARG010000013.1 GCA_902790255.1 uncultured Pseudomonadota bacterium
CTTCAATATTGATAAAATCCGATATCATAAGATAATTATTATGACAGATGCTGATGTCGACGGAAGTCATATCCGAACGTTGTTGTTAACTTTTTTCTTCAGACAAATGCGTCCGATAATCGAGAAAGGATATCTTTATATTGCACGTCCTCCTCTTTACGGAATCAAAAAAGGAAATTCTCAGGTTTTTATCAGGGATGAAAAAGCACTTGAGGATTATTTGCTGGACGCTGCTGTACCTGTTTCTTTTTTGAAATTGTTTTCAGGAGAAACTATCGCAGCGAATGATATTCGTCATTTTGTTGAGCAATCAGAAAAGCTGAAAATCGCGATAAGCCATATTAACAACAAAGTAAATAATTCTGAACTGATGGAGGCCTTAGTTTTGTTAGGGCTGGGACGAAAAGAAATATCTTTCGATGATATTTGTAGTTGTCTCGCCAGGGTTGACAAAGGAAATTGGAGTGTTTCCGAAACGGAAGATAAATATGTGTTCAAAAAAGAGTACCGAGAAGTTGTTGAACAATTCGAAGTTTTGAAAAGTTTGCTAACGTCTCCGGAAATAGTGAAGCTATCCGAGCAATTGGAGTTATTCTCATCATTTGTTGATGGTCCTGCAGTGCTAACTATGAAAGGAGCTTCCATCATCATAAAATCACCTATAGATTTTTATGACAAGTTCATGACTCAGGCGAGGAAAGGAATTACCATAAACCGTTACAAAGGGTTAGGAGAAATGAATGCCGAACAACTTTGGGAAACGACAATTGATCCGAACGCTCGTGTGTTAATGCAGGTAAAAATGTCCCATTTGGAAGAACTGGATGAAGTGTTTACCACTCTTATGGGAGAGGTAGTTGAACCTCGTCGTGAGTTTATTCAGGAAAACGCATTGAGTGTTATAAATCTGGATGCATAAATGGCAAGGAAAAAAATTTTCCGTCGAAAGAAATTGAGAAATTTTGTTCTCTCGACGGTAATTTTTTCATCTCTGTTTTTATTTTTTTTGTTTTTATTTTTAATTCGTGATATGCCGGATTTGGATAATCTCGAATCCAAAGGACGTCGTGCCAGCATAATTTTTGAATCTTATGACGGAAAAAACATTGCAACCTACGGAGACCTGTTCAAAGAAGTCGTTACCGTCGACGGACTTCCGAAATACGTCAGCGACGCCGTTGTCGCCATTGAAGATCATCGTTTTTACAAGCATGGTGGTGTGGATTTTTTGGGAATCCTCAGAGCAATGGTCAAAAACTTAATCTCTGGAAGAATAGTTCAAGGAGGATCAACTTTAACTCAGCAGTTGGCGAAAAATTTATTTCTATCCCCTAACAGATCTATAAAAAGAAAAGTTCAGGAATTGGTTTTAGCAATCTGGCTTGAAAAAAAATTTACAAAAAAACAAATTTTATCAATTTATTTGAACAGAGTTTATTTCGGATCGGGAGCATATGGCATAGATGCAGCGGCATATCGCTTTTTCGGGAAACGAGCAAAGCAACTTTCTCTGTTTGAAGCAGCAAAATTAGCCGGCATTTTAAAATCTCCCACGAAATATTCTCCCTTTTACAACAAGAAATTATCGAATCAAAGAACTGTTTTGGTCTTATCGTGTATGAAAGAAGAAAAATTTATTTCATCGGAAGCTGAACAAGAAGCTCTTCAGGAAATTGAAAAACCTCACGTAATGCCGGTTTCAATGAATGAAAACCGATATTTCACCGACTGGATCATGGAACATCTGGAAGAATTCGTACAAGTAGATGACGAAGATTTAATTATTCGCACGACGCTGGACTCTAATCTGCAAAAAAATGCAATTTATATCATCAGAAAAGCACTAAATGAAGAAGGTTTCAAAAATAACGCAAACCAAATGGCATTGGTCGCAATTGACAAAATCGGAGCCGTACGCGCTATGGTCGGAGGACATACTTACAGCGAAAGTCAATTCAATCGAGCACTCGCAACAAGATCTTTTGGTTCTGCATTCAAATATTTCGTATATCTTGCGGCCTTGGAAAATGGTATGGACATTTATGATATGGTAAGTGACATGCCGCTCCGTATCGGAAATTGGTCACCGAAAAATTACAAATACAAGAGTGTGGGACAGATAACAATGCTGCAGGCCTTCGCGCAATCTGTAAACACCTGTTCTATTAGATTAGCGCAAAAAGTCGGAATGCCTGCGGTTATCCAAAAAGCTCGCGATTTGGGAATTACTTCTGAACTGAATAACAATTTTGCTACTGCTTTGGGAGGCAGTGGAACAAATCTTCTGGAAATGACCGCAGCTTATGGAACAACAATGAACAACGGGGAAAAAATCACACCATTCGGAATTATAAGCATCAAAACTCAGGGAGGAAGAGTTTTATATAAAGCGAAGAAAACGCAAGCTGAAAAAATTATTTCTGATAAAGTTTGCGAGAAAATGAAAATTATGCTGAAGGAAATCGTAGAAAGCGGAACTGGAAAAAGAGCAAAAATACCTGTCACTTGCTATGGAAAAACAGGAACAAGCAATGATAGCCGCGACGCAAGTTTCATAGGATTTTCATCTCCGTTAGTTACGGGAGTCTGGATCGGAAACGACGACAATAGTCCAATGAACAAATCCATGACCGGAGGGAAAATTCCCGCCACTGTTTGGAAGCATTTCATGATGTCGGCTTTTGGTTTGGAATCCCCATCCGATGAAGTTCTGATTGATCATTCGAAATCTAGAAGGAAACCCAGATTAAAATCTTTCATAAAAAATTTATCTAACAAAAGTCCGACGAAATAATTAAAAAGTATTTATTAAAAATGCATATAAAGTATAATAATTATAAATTTTTGTAGCAGCTGAATGCTATTGTGATATCAGGAAAAGCTACAGGTATTTTTTGTAATTTGTGAGAAAGGATAATGGTGAAGTAATGTTCAAGAGTTTGGCAAATGCGGTTCGGTTTCTTTCCATAGATCAAGTTGTAGCTGCAAATAGCGGTCATCTCGGAATGCCTCTGGGAATGTCTGACTGTTTGACAGCGTTATTTAAAAATATCCTAAAATTCGATCCAGAAAATCCTACCTGGCCTAATCGAGATCGCTTTGTTTTGTCAGGAGGGCATGGATCTGCGGCGCTTTATTCTCTTCTACATCTCACCGGGTATAAAGATTTTTCTTTGAAAGAACTCAAAAACTTCCGCAAGCTCGGTTCTAAAACAAGCGGACACCCGGAATATTGTCCTAAATCAGGAATTGAAATTACCACTGGACCATTAGGCCAAGGAATTGCAAATGCCGTCGGAATGGCAATTGAAGAACGACTTTTAAATTCTCGTCTCGGAGACAGTTGCATCGACTATTACACTTATGTGGTCGCTGGCGAAGGTGATTTAATGGAAGGAATTTCTCATGAAGCATGTTCCTTGGCAGGAAGTTTATCACTCGGACATTTGATCATTCTCTTCGATAAAAACAATATTACGATCGACGGTAATACTAATATAACTTACAACGATGACGTTAAAAAGCGATTTGAATCCTATAACTGGGATATTCAGGAAACTGACGGATATAACGAAAATCAAATCGTAAAAGCAATTCAGAAAGCCAAAAATTCTCCCAAACCGTCTATCGTTATTTGTAATACGAAAATCGGATACGGAACTCCAAGGGAAAATCTTCCAAAAGCCCATGGTGGGGCGTTGACTTCATCCGAAAGAGAATTTGCCTGCAAATATTTTGATTGGAATAACGAACCTTTTGAAATTCCAGAATATATAACGCAAGCATGGAAATCCATAGGAAGAAAAAGTCACGAAATCTGCGAAAATTGGTACAAAAATCAAGAACAGAAATATTTAAGTTTTGATTCCAATATCGATGTCAAAGTTAACAAGGTTTTGAGATCTTTAAAAAAGGAATATTTTGTTTCAAGACCATTTGCAGCAACAAGAAATTTATCGAAAAATATCTTAAATGAAGTAATTGAAGTTAATCCGCTTTTGGTCTCCGGATCTTGCGATTTAGGGTCATCAACGGGTTGCAAAGGCAACAACATGAATGCAATTTCTGCAGACGATTTTTCAGGTAATTACATTCACTATGGAATTCGTGAACACGCGATGGGCGCTATTATGAACGGAATGAGCGCAAATAAAAAAATAAAATGTTGCGGAGGAACTTTTCTCTCATTCAGTGATTACATGAAGCCCGCCATTCGCATGAGCGCGTTGATGGATATTCCCACGATTTTTGTTTTTTCTCATGATTCAATCGGCGTTGGAGAAGATGGACCTACTCATCAGCCTGTTGAACAGCTTGCAATGCTGAGATCCATTCCGAACTTACAAGTGTTTCGTCCTGCAGATGCTATTGAGTCCGTAGAATGTTGGGAACTTGCGTTAAACAGCAGCCATCCTTCAGCAATGATCCTAACCCGGCAAGAAGTTCTGAGCACAAGATTCAGCGACAGACAAAATTTGTGTGCTAACGGAGCTTATCTCCTGAATGATGACAGCACAAACAATGTAAAATGTTCTCTCATTGCATCAGGATCTGAAGTCGGCATCGCTCTGGAGTTGAAAAAAATGCTCAATGATAGAGATATTTGTGCTAATGTTGTAAGCATTCCATGTTGGGAACTGTTTGATCAACAATCGATAGAATATAGAAATCACGTTCTAGGAAAAGGAATCCGAATAGGGATTGAAGCGTCAAATGGCTTTGGTTGGGAAAAATATCTCGGACCTGACGGTCTGTTTTTCGGAGTAAATTCTTTCGGAGTTTCATGCCCGGGAAAAGAAGTTTTCAAATATTTTGGACTCACCGCGAAAAATATTTTCGATAAGATTACAAATCTGTTTTAGTCTTAATTAAGATATGATATCTTTTGGCGATGTTTATTTTGGACTGTGAAAAATTGAAAGGAATGGTATGAAAGTAGCCATAAACGGTTTCGGAAGAATCGGCAGACTGGTTTTACGAGCAATTTTTGAAAACGATAGAGAAACCGAATTGGAAGTCGTTGCTATAAATGATTTAGAAAACATCGACACGTCAATCCACCTTCTAAAATATGATTCTGTCCACGGTTTTTTCAGTAAATCCGTAAAAAAAATTGCCGAAAATAAAATTCGAATCGGAGATCGAGTGGTGGATTACTATTCGGAGACAAATCCGCAGAATTTACCTTGGAAAAATCTCGATGTTGACTTGGTTATGGAATGTACTGGTGTCTTTAAAACAGAAGAAGCTTGCTCTCTTCATTTAAACGCAGGAGCAAAAAAAGTACTACTTTCGTGTCCGGGAAAGGATTTAAAAAAAATAGTTATATTCGGGGTCAATGATGATCTCCTAAACAAGGAAGATAAAATTGTATCAAGCGGCTCTTGCACGACAAATTGTCTTGCTCCTATTGTAAAAATTTTGGATTCGGAATTTGGAATTGACAAAGGGTTTGCATCAACCATACATTCGTACACGGGTGATCAAAGTATCGTAGACAGAGATCACAGAGATCTGCGTCGCGCCAGAGCAGCTGCTGTCAATATAATTCCGACAACAACGGGAGCGGCAAAATCTATAGAAAAAATATTTCCGAACTTGAAAGGAAAATTGCTGGGAGCCGCCTATCGTGTCCCTACTCCGAATGTATCCCTTGTGGATTGCAATTTTTCTTTAAAAAAGAATACTACTTCGGAGCAACTGAAAGAAATAATCATTAAATGGGCAGATTTTAAATTTAAGTCGAATGTCTTGGGTTACACTCATGAAAATCTTGTTTCATCAGACTTCAATCACTCTCCATATAGTTCTGTCGTGGATTTATCTTTGATAAAGGTTATTGATGGAAATTTTGTAAATATTGTGTCTTGGTATGACAATGAATGGGGATTTTCTAATCGAATGATTGATAATGCATGTCTGATGTTTTGATCTGCAAGGAGATTATAATGAAGAAAAAAATCGAAAAAATGGAATTTGAGGAATCAATCAATGAATTAGAAAAAATTATATCCGCCCTGGGCGAAGGAAATTTACCACTCCGAAAAGCTGCGGATTTATACACAAAGGGAATTCTTTTGAGAGATCACTGTAAAAAAATTCTAGAAGAAATTGAATTAAAATTAAGTCAAGTGTCGCAAAACGGCGACGAAGCTGTTAGTATAATTTATAAGGAAACGGAGGAGATAGAACTATGATAGACATATTTTTCGTGCCATTTCTTTTTTTGATAAAGACGATTTTAGTTCTTGCCATCTGGGTAGTAATCGCCGACGTTATTATAAATTGGCTGTTTATTGCAAACATTTTCAATACAAATAATCGGTTTTTAATCATGCTTACTGACACTTTGGAACGTTTGACTAACACAATGTTGGCTCCCATAAGAAAAAACCTTCCGTGTATGGTGGGGTCGCTGGATTTGTCCCCCATTATACTCATTTTAGGTCTGACTTTTCTGGAAAATGTTGTTATCAGAATTATCATGAAACTAGCTTGAGGTAATTGCATGGCTATAATTATCGATGGTTTAAAAATAGCCAACGAATTTAGTTTGGCTATACGCAGTCGGGTGAAAAACCTAAAAAAAAACGGAATTAATCCGAAATTGGTGACTATTTCGTTGGGAGAAGATGACAGAGACAATTTGTTTTCGTCAAGGCGGAACGAGCTTGCAAAATTTGTTGAAATTGATGCAAAAAATTATCATTTTGACGCACAAACCAAGTTAGCCGAGTTAAGAGGATTTATTCAAGAACTGAATGAGGATAAGATTGTTCACGCGATTTTTTTCCGATCTTCTATGCTCAAATATCTCAGCTTCAGGGATGTCATAAACTTAATTTCCCCAGAAAAAGATGTTGACGGAGCAACTACAATTAATCAAGGAAGATTATTTTTGGGAGAACCAGGAATGATTCCGTGTACACCGCTCGCCGTTTTGCATTTACTGCGAACTGTTCATGAGGATCTTGCTGGAAAGCATGCGGTAGTACTGGGAAGGTCTTCCTCAGTGGGACGTCCGTTGACTCAGCTGCTGCTAAACGCAAATTGCACCGTAACTTCTTTGCATTCTTATTCAAAGGATATCAAGAATGTTTGCAAAACTGCGGATATTTTAGTCAGCGCAATGGGAAATCCGAAATTTGTGACAAAAGAATTTGTGAAGAATGGCGCTACAGTAATTGACATCGGAATTAATTATATAACCGATGAAAAAGGCATCTCTCAAATAGTCGGCGACGTAGATTTTGATGATGTGCGGGAAGTAGTCGGAGCAATTACCTCGGTTCCACATGGGGTTACACCAATGAGCGCATCTTATTTGATGCATAATACGTTAAAACTCGCTTGTTGTTTCTAATTGTACTATAATGTTCTCTGGAAGTTTTAGGGAAAAGAGATGAAGAGAGTTTTTTTGTGCGGTTTTGTCTTACTCGGCTTGTCTTGCGCCGAAGCAGAAGATTTGGTAAAAGTAAAAGCAAAATCAAATGAATCGGAATTTGAAGAATTAATTCGCAATCACAACGGAAAGATCGAAGAGTTAGAACATCGTATCAAAATAATTGAACAGAATTTGGGAATATATCGTTCCGACAGTATCATAACAAAAAATCATGAACAAATATCATCGGAAATCAAAGGAAAATCTCCAACAGAGATTCTTGAGATTGCGAAAGATTTTCTTAAGCATGACAGGTACGGTGAAGCACGAAGTGTTTTGACGGTTTTCATAAAAAATAATCCGAAAAATTCATATTGCGGAACAATGCATTTTTATATAGGAAAAAGCTATTTTGAAGAGAAAGATTATCAAAATGCCGCAAAAGCATATATGGAAAGTTTCGAGGCTAGTCCTAAAGGATCAAAAACTCCCGATGCCTTGTATGAGTTATCAGAGTGCTTTATGAAATTAGGAAAAAAAGATCACCAAAAAACGACATTGGAAAAATTGGTCTCAACATTTCCCCGGTCTGAGCAAGGCAGAAAAGCTGCTAAGGAACTCAAAAATTTGAAAAAATCTTGAGGCATGCATCTGGAATTCAAAAGTAAAGAACAAGCTGAAGTTTCTTTCTTTCGGGAAATGAATGGATTGTTTCTGTTTTTCGAAGAGCATTATACACGATTAAATAATCGTGCAATATGTGCGGCTGTTTCCGGAGGAGCTGACAGTTTATCATTGTTGCTTCTTTTAAAAAAATGGTGCGATATTCATAATTGGAAATTGTACTGTTGTACCGTCGATCACGGATTGCGAAAAGAATCATTAAATGAAGCTTTGTATGTAAAAAACATTTGTGAAAAATTAAAAATAGAACACTATATTTTGTTCTGGGATCACGAAAAAATACATGATGAAGGAAAGCTGGAAAATCTCGCTCGAGAAGCTCGTTATGATTTAATTCGGAAATTTTGCGAAGAAAAAAAGATTCTTTTTGTCGCAACCGGACATAATTGGAATGATCAAATCGAAACCTACGAACTTCGAAAATGTGCGGGGAGTTCTGAATTCGGTTTAGCGGGAATGAGTCAGATTAAAACCCTAACCGAGCATTTGAAAATCATTCGTCCTCTGCTCCATTTTTCTAAAAAATTCCTGGAAGATTTTTTAAAAAGCCAAAATATTGAGTGGAAAATCGACCCAATGAATTTTCAAGACATTTTTCAAAGAGTTGTCGCAAGAAAAAAAATCCAAAAATATTCTTCGCAAAAAATTAAAGAAATTTCCAAAAATATCTGTGAATATGGGAAAATTCGGTATGAAATTGAACGAAATGCTGTTGATTTTTTGAAATCCGATTGCAAAATTTCCGATTTAGGATTTGCTGAAATTAATAAAAGAGAATTCTTACATCAAAATTCAAAAATTCAAATCGAAATTTTGAAAAGGCTCATTTGGAACGTGGGTATGAAAAAATATCCATGCTCTATTGATGAAAAAATGCTGTCGAATATTTTACTCTCCAAAATGAATACATTAGGAAAATGCTTCATAAAAATAAAGAAAGAAAAAATATTTATCTTCAGAGAAAAACGAAATTTTTCCAAATCGAATACGAATATTTGGGATAATCGCTTTCTAATTAAACTTAAATTAACAAAAAATCAGTATATATACTCATCAGAAAGAGGATTTAATGATACAATGCCCTATGATATTTTGGTCGGGTTTCCCTGTTTGTATGAAGGTGGTAAAGCAAGATATGATTTTAGTGAATGGACGAAATTTGTAAAATTTATAAGGAAACCGGATTTGTTTGATGTTTATTGCGGAGTGAACTGTGAATAAAAATTACAAAAATTTGTTGATTTGGCTGGCGGCAGGTTTTGTTCTGTTTCTTTTTGCGGAGTCGTTTTCTGGAAGCCAGAGTACTATTCCTTACTCCGACTTTTTGAATGAATTAGATTCGGGAAGAGTTTCTTCCGTCACGATAAAGGGATTAAACGTGGAGGGAGTTTTTTCTGACGGAAAGACTTTTAATACGTATGATCCACAAGATCCTAATTTAGTAAAAAAGCTTATTGATAAAAAGGTGAAACTAAGATCTGATCCGAACGATGGAATGCTTTTAAAGCTGTTTATTAATTTATTTCTTCCTATTTTGTTATTTTTCGGAATCTGGTTTTTTGCGTTCAGGCAAGTGCAAGCCGGGGGAAATCGAGCGCTCAGTTTTGGTAAATCAAAAGCAAAATTAAACGGTCCGAAAACTAAGGTTACTTTCAACGATGTTGCCGGAATAGATGAAGCAAAAAACGAGGTGGAAGAGATTGTAGATTTTTTGAAAGATCCTCATAAATTCAAAAGATTAGGAGGAAAAATTCCGAGAGGCGTTTTGTTAGCAGGACCTCCGGGAACCGGAAAGACTTTGCTAGCAAAGGCTATCGCAGGAGAGGCGAACGTTCCTTTTTTCAGCATTTCGGGTTCAGAGTTTGTCGAAATGTTCGTCGGAGTCGGAGCAAGTCGTGTTCGAGACTTATTCGAGCAAGGAAAGAAAAACGCTCCTTGTATTATTTTTATTGATGAAATCGATGCTGTCGGAGGTCATCGTGGATTCAGAATCGGAGGAGGCAGCGACGAACGAGAACAAACTTTAAATCAACTTTTAGTTGAAATGGACGGGTTCGAAGAAAACAATGGAGTTATCGTAATTTCGTCAACAAATCGTCCGGATGTACTTGATCCTGCCCTACTGCGTCCGGGACGTTTCGATCGCCAGGTTATCGTACCATCCCCAGACATAAAAGGCAGAGAAAAAATTTTGAGAGTTCACCTAAAAAAGGTTCCTCTCTCTGCAGACGTAGATCCGTTAATAATCGCAAGAGGTACTCCAGGATTTTCAGGAGCGGATTTGGCAAATCTTGTAAATGAAGCTGCCCTATTAGCTGCTCGTTACGGCAAGAAAAATGTAAGCATGGATGAACTGGAAGAAGCAAAAGATAAGGTCATGATGGGAAGTGAAAGGCGTTCCATGGTTATGACAGAAAATGAAAAGAAACTTACTGCATACCATGAAGCAGGACATGCAATCGTGGCTCTGAATATTCCAGAATCGGATCCGATTCATAAAGCAACCATTATTCCAAGAGGACGAGCTTTGGGAATGGTTATGCGTCTTCCGGAAAATGACAGAATTTCGGTATCTCGGGTAAAGTTGGAAGCTGACTTATCCGTAGCAGCAGGAGGACGAATCGCAGAGGAAATGATTTTCGGACATGATAAAGTTACAACCGGAGCATCATCTGATATAGAACAAGCGACCCGAATCGCTAAGAGAATGGTAATCGAATGGGGAATGAGCGACAAACTTGGATTTTTATCATATGAAAAGGAAAATTCAGAGGGAGTTTTCTTCGGACATTCTACGGATGCAACCGCCAATATTTCAGCAAAAACTGCACAAGTAATTGATGAAGAAATACGCGCAATTGTCGACCGGACTTTCGCAAGAGCAAAGAAAATTTTAGAAGAAAATGCCGACGCGCTGGAAGTTTTAGCACAGGGGTTGCTCGAGCATGAAACTTTATCGGGTGAAGAAATTCGTAAAATTCTCGAAGGACAAAAAATTGAGAAAAAACAACGACCAGTGATCGTAAAACCAACAAAAAGATCGAAGATGCCAACTTCTCTTTCAAAAAAGAAACCCAAAAAAAGAAAAGGAGAAGATCCATCAAATTAATTGTTGATGTTGAAAAAGAACGTCTCGATAAATTTTTATCAGGAAAGATTTCAGATGTATCGCGGACAAAAATCCAGTTTTGGATAAAATCTGGTTTTGTTTGTGTAAATTGTAAAAAGGTTGTTGATCCAAATTTTTCACTAAAGATCGAGGACACTATTCTGATCGAAGAAAATATTCCGTCGGATAAGATAGAAATTTATCCAGACGAAAAAGTTCCATTCGAGATTCTTTTTGAAGATGACGATTTATTGGTGATAAATAAACCTGCCGGAATTGTGGTTCATCCTGGTGCGGGAAACCGAAATCATACTTTGGTAAACGGATTAGCACATCACTGCGGCAAAAACTTATCTACGGTAAATTCAGATATTCGTCCCGGAATCGTCCATCGCATTGACAAAAACACCAGCGGAATTTTGGTGGTTGCAAAAAACGATTTCGCTCACATGCAACTTGCAAAGCAATTTGAAATTCATTCGATAAAAAGGAAATACATCTGTTTTTTGTATTCGGCTTTGCGTCCTTTAAACGGAAAAATTGAAACTTTGATTTCCCGAAGCGAAAACAACAGATTGAAAATGTCCGTTTCGCAATCCAAAGGGAAAAAAGCAGTTACAATTTATAGAACTGTAAAAAATTTTTCCAACTACGCATCCAAGGTTGAATGTGAACTGCTTACGGGAAGGACTCACCAGATAAGAGTGCATATGTCCAGTCTCGGAAATTCATTAATTGGAGATCGAACTTACAAGGTAAAAAATTATTCTCTGCCGAAGGAATTAGCGAAAGAGATAAATGAATTTCCAAGGCAAGCTCTTCACGCATATTTTTTGGAATTCATTCATCCTCGAAACGGAAAAGTTATGCATTTTGAATGTAATATGCCCGATGATATGCAAAATTTGGAAAGTTTGTTAAATAAAATTGAGAAGAAAAGTTGAAAATTATAAAGCTGAAACAAATTGACAGTACACATAAACTTGCATTGAGAATGATTGAAAATAATTCTGCTTTCGAATGCGGAATTATAACAGAAACTCAAACGAACGGAGTAGGACGCTGTGAGAGAAAGTGGGCGTCAGCCCCAGGCAATTTATATTCATCTGTTATAAAGAAACTTCCAAAAAATAAGGATATGTGTAAAATTTCTCTGGCGACAGCCTGTGCTGTTCATAAAATCGTAAAAAATTTACTCGATCCTGAAAAAAAAGATCATTTATATTTACACTGGCCCAACGATATATACTACAAAAACAAAAAATTAAGTGGTATACTGCTCGCGGTTATTGATGACTGGATCGTGATTAGCGTAGGTCTGAATATCCGTTCGGTTTCAATACCTACAGCCATTAGTTTAGAAGGTATTATCGGCGTTTCGGACATTTCTGCTCAGGAGGTGTTTCGTTCTATTTTGGATAATCTGAACTACGAGCTGAATTTTATAGAGGCCGGTAGGTTTTCTGATATAAGGGAATATTGGCTTCAGAATATATTTGGAATGGATTCCGAAGTGACCATAAAAAACGGAAGTGACACTCTTTCGGGAATAGTCCGAGGTGTTGATAGGTTCGGAAGATTAATTTTGGAATGTAATGAAGAAAGATTGTACATCTCGAGCGGAGATATGTTTACGAATGAAAAGAAGATAACGGTGAATTATGACGAAAAAAAGTAAAAAACTCACGGGATTGAATTTTGTTTCGATCGGCGGATGTTCAGAAATCGGAATGAATTTATACGCATATATTTATAATGATCAATGGATTTTGGTCGACATGGGAATGGGATTCGATAGCAGCCTTGGACGAGAATTGATTGTCCCATCTCCTGATGAGTTAATTAAAAACAAATCAAAAATAAAAGCACTTTTCATCACGCATTCTCATGAAGATCATATTGGAGCTATTCCTTATTTGTGGCCGATGATCGAATGTCCAATCTACGCACGACCTTTCGCAATTGAAATGATCCGATCGAAACTTGAGGAATTTAATCTCGCTCAAGATGTTCCGCTTATCAAAGTTTCTTTGCATCAAAAAGAAATAAAAGTCGGTCCCTTTGGTATTGAATTTATCTCGGTCGCCCACTCCACCCCAGAATCTTGTGCTTTTGCGATTAAAACTCCTGAAGGAACTGTTATTCACTCCGGAGATTGGCGAATTGACAACGATCCTGTACTGGGAACAAAAACAGATGAAAAAAAGTTAAAGGATTATGGGAAAAAAGGCGTTTTAGCTTTAATTTGTGATTCAACTAATGTATTTAAAGAAGAGCATTACGGAACAGAAAAAGAAGTACGCAAAAATCTGATAGATCTGGTGAAACAACACAAAGGGCATCGAATTTTGATAACCTGTTTCGCGTCAAATTTGGCTCGATTGGAATCGTGTTATTACGCAGCTCAAGAAAGTGGCAGAAAATTGGTTGTTGCGGGACGTTCTTTGAAAAAAATAGAAAGAATAGCAAAAGCAGCTGGGTATTTTTCTGATATACCTGCTTTTTATGGAGATAAATCCATAAGAGATTTTGATCCCTCGGAAGTGTTAATAGTCTGTACCGGCAGCCAAGGAGAGATGAGTTCCGCTCTGAACAAGATAGCAAATAACGCACATCGATACATAAAACTCGATCGCGATGATGTTGTAATTTTTTCGTCACGAACAATTCCCGGAAACGAAAAAGCGGTCTCCGAAATCCAAAATTTAATGATAGAGAAAGGCGTCCAAATTGTGACGGATCTTGATTATGATATCCACGCATCAGGACATCCCAGCCGAGAAGAATTGGAACATTTATACAAATTAATAAAACCGAAAATCCTAATTCCGATTCACGGAGAAAGAATGCATCTTCATAAACAGGCTGAAATCGCGTCAAAACTTGGTGTCGAGAATATCCTGATTCCGCATGATGGTTATGTAATAAACATCAGTAAAGACGGAGCAAAAGTCGTTCGAGAAGAAGCTAGTAAAGTATTAGCTGTCGACGGAACCCAATTGATTCCTATGGATGGAAATATTTATAAATCTCGTGAAAAACTTTCTACGGACGGAGTTGTAAGCTTATGTATAAAACATTCGAAAGGTTTATTTAAGCTGGTTAGCATTGATTATATCGGAATTTTCGAGGATTCTGAAAAACAAGAAATGAGAGACATCGAAGCTGATATCAAATCGGAAATAAAGTTGTCTTTGGAGAACATCGTCCGAGAAAAAGATCTGGATGAAGGAAAAGCAAAAGATTTAATAAAAAAGATTGTGAAAACAGTATTCTTGGGTCATCGTGGGAAAAAACCCGTAGTAATCTCGCATATTGTAAATTAACGCGAGACTATCTTCCGAGCGCATCAAGACTATGAGACGATTTTCTTATGTATTCTCTGGCAAGGCATTTTCTAATTCCTTGTCCCGTTTCTCACTGTCAAAAGAATTGTCTTGAACTTCCTGATTTTGAACTCGTTCCGGAACCACATCGCTTTTATCTATAATAACTCTTTGAAAATCTTCGCTATCTTCTTTTTTCGCATTTTTATCATAAATAGAAATCTTCTCAAAAATTTTATCGATATCTTCATTTATTGTATTTATTTCATCTATGTTTCTCAATTTCGGACGACGTCCTTCAGATTTTAAGGAAGTCATAGCAATTTTAAAGAGGTCAACGGCCTTATTAAATTGAGATATCGAATCTTTCAACAAATTCTGCTTTTCTGATAATGACTCTGTCGTTCTGAAAAGTTCAATATTACTTTTATATTCCTTCCCGGAATAGGAAATTCCTCCTAACATTTTGCACAAAGCTTTCTTTATGTTTAGAGCCGCTAATGCTTCTGAATCATTTTCTGCCGTTGCTGAATAATGCTCATCATCCATAATTCGCAAAGTATTCAACATTTTTTCAAAGAAAATGTCCTCAATAGCTTGTAGCGCTAATTTTTTTACGCTATCGGAAGAAATCTTCTTCAATCTAAACGGAATAGTTTTCAAATTATTATAAGAATCTACCAAATGCTTCAAAATCGCGCACTTAGACTCAAAATTCCCAACTATCGGCTTGTGAAGATCCTTCAAAATTTTTTCAACTTTTACGTACTGCGCCGGATCAAGCAATTCACTAGGAATTTTCTCGATTTCTCTCAACAATTTGTGCGAAAATTCTTTAATTTCATAACCTGAAATTTCTTCATGAATGTTTGATATGGAATTTTTCAAATTACTGCTGATCTGAGTTTTAAAAGTATAGGTCAATCCATCACTCAATGAATCAATCTCTGACAAAAATAAAGCTTCCTGAACCTTATTTATTTCGTGCTTACTTATATCGGAAAGAAAATGAACTGAAATTTCACTAACAGAATTATAATTCATCAAAATTCTTTCCATTGCACAAATTTTATCGTATGCCAATGCCGAATTAGTGTACTGATTCTTTGATACAGAAATGTTTTGCTTTTTTTGAATTAATTTATTGTAATCAGCATTGGACATTCTTCCAAAACTCAGACTTTCGACATTAGACTGTATATTTTTCAGAAGATCGGTTAAATTCGTGACCCCTCGGAAGGAATTTACAAACACTTCATCAACTTTATTGTCTTCTGATATTTTTAATTGAGGTAAATTTTTTTCTTGTTTTTGCTCGGTAACAGGGGAAGAATCCACGATTTTATCGGAAATTACCGAAATTTGATCAACTGGAACAGGTTGTACTTCGGTAGAGGATAAATTGTTTTTTTCGGATACGACACTGGACTTCGGAGTCACCTCCACAGCATCGGAGACCTTTTTCTGAGTGTTCGAACCACTTTTCAAAAAATCAATAAGACCGAGCTTTTTTTGTCCGCTCGCAATTTGTTCCTCATTCTGCACACCAAATGGTCGATTCTCTTTATTTTTGGCCATAGACTCAAAGATCATAAGAGAAACAGCCACACACAAAAACACTTTCTTCTTCATTTCCTCTTCCTCAACTATTCTGATCAATACTATCACAAAATAATTATCATGTCAAGTAACCTATTGATTTTCAAGGGAATTTTAACTTTTTGTTTACTTTTACTACAAAAAAGTAAATATTCCGATGGCATATAGGTAACCAACTGTAATATTATATCGGCGGTTAGTTGATATATCGTTAAAATGAAGCATTTAGATAAGGTGTTACTTTCTTTTTTTCGTAAATATGTTAGAAAAAATTCTTTTTCGTCATTGTTCTTGATGTTTTTGGGAGCAACAATCTGCTTCTTCATGGGAATCGATGACGGTGAAGCCATAGATTTGTATATTCAAAGGATACAATCACTATCGGAACACAAAATCCACACAGACCAAATTACACATGTGAAAAGTTTTTATCTTCGCAATAATAACAGACATCCATCACAAAAACATCGACATCGGGTACGTCATGATTTCAATAGTCAGAAATCTGGTTTGAAACAAAAATGGGAAATGCAATACAATATGATCTGGCCGAAACTGACAATCACTAAAAAGGGAACCGCGAAAAACTTTGCTTTCGAGGCGCACCATATAATTCCCATAAATGCCGGGGGAATTAACTATTGGTGGAACATAACTCCACTAAGCCCAAGAGGACACAAACTGCTGCATAGCTCTATGGAGGAAAAAGCCTGTTTTTCTCATAATTTGTTTGAGCAAAAATATTTGAGATTCGTTTTAAAAATCGAAACTTTATATAAGAAAAATTTCAAAAACTACTTTCCGAATCTAAAATTTATGCCCGGGTGATTTTTCCATAAACTTGGTCCGCAAAAAGTTAATTATCTATTAATATTTATCCACTGAAACTGTGGATAAGGTTGTGGATAACTCTGTGGATTACCTTATTTTTTAGTATTCGCTGTGGAGTGCTTAAAAATTCAGCATTCTTCGAGATTATTATTTAATGAATTTATAATATATTGAAAAACAACAATATTTTTCTGTTAAATGAAATTTTTAGATAATTCAGAGGGTTGGTTCCTTTCAAATTTACATGAATTTTTAGCCATTTGATTTTATTGAAAAATCTGTGGATAACTTTTTTCAATTCTGCGGATTAAAAACGGAATTAACTTACTGATTACTTACATATAATTTAATTCTGTTGACGATTTATTAACTTTTTTCGGAGAAAATGCGGAGTACAAATGAGGAGTAGTTGATGAATGAGAAAATCAGCAGTTATTCAAGTTTGAAAAAACTGACCGGTCTTTCTCTTAAAAGTTTACAGAAATTTTTTTTGAATAATAGAACTCTTTCTT
>CADARG010000014.1 GCA_902790255.1 uncultured Pseudomonadota bacterium
TTCTTCTTTGCTTAATTTTATCCTTGCCATTGTAAATACCTCCTCATATTTATATTTAAATACAACCTACGGTATTTATACAATCTTTTTTACGGTCTCCGCGTGGAGTCTATTCAGAGTAATACCCCTCATCATCTACATCCCCCTCTCCTTCCTTATAGTTTCCACCTGAGCTGTGGTCGCGTGCGAGTCCCTCGTCATCTACGTCTCCTTCCTTATAGTGATCTTCCAAGTACTCTCCACCAATAGATCCTGGAGTTCCGTAATAATAGTCAGTATTGTTCAGAATACCTTCTATTTGCGCCTTTCCTTGGCTAGAAAAACGATCTGTAAGAACATAGTTGCTTAATATACCAAGGACTTTTTTGATCAATGAAATTTGTCTAACCAACCACTCTGCTTTAAGCTTAACGATTCCTGAATTTATTCGAAATTCTGACATTATACTTGCTGAATCCAATCCCTCTAAAAGCTTATCGAGAATGGTTTTATCACTCCAGCTACATTTTCCAGTTAATGTCTCAATTTGTCTTTTCACTGTCTCTCTATTTGCCTGAGGAACGTTGCTTTCATTCTGCATTGCCTTTAAGAGAATAATACTTGAACACTGTAAATTTGCTTGGAGAACATTAAATTCGTTTCCTGTGAGTATTTCAAGACATCTTTGTATATTATTTCTACTTAATTCATCTTTATTTATTTGTTTTTGTCTTCTTTGATCGTTTGTTATTTTATTTATACGATTTTCTACTCCTAACGAGGTAGCATACCCTGTACGGATTTTAGATAAAAGAGTTTCCAACAGAGAGAGAAAATCTCCAGCGCTCTTTGCAAAGGAACTATACGCAACCAAAAATGTTAAATCAGAAGTTGTGGTTAGATATTTACTGTTGACATATTTAAACTGAGCATTTCCTGATGATCCAAAATTACTCCCAAGTCCTCTTATACTATTTACTACATAATCGAGACTTTGTGTACCTGTATCGGTCTTCCGTCCCATTGCTAAATCTCCAACTTTCTGAGTTATTCCTTTAACCCCCTTACTTATTTTTCTTAGAGCTTCAACCTCTGTATTAATTCCCGCAATCATAAAACATAATGTAAGTGTTGCAATTACTTTTTTCATTTTCTATCTCACTTTAACAACTTAATACTACAGATAAAAAATTAATTTTGAGTAAATTTTGAACAATAATTTGCGATATTCTCGAGAAACCAACTATTTTTTAATTTTATATTCTTCAAAATGTTGCGGCAAAGGCGCTTCAATTTGTATACCTAACTCTGCTATCTCCAATTGTTTTGCGTGAAGAAATAAATTTTCGTGCTGTACGTTCTTATTATATTTTTTATCACCAAGAATCGAAGCATTTAAAACTTCGGCACAATGAACTCGTAACTGATGTTTTCTACCAGTTTTCGGTTTTAACTCCAACACAGTGAAATACCCGACCCTATCTATCGGACGATATTCCGTGACAGCCAATTTGCCGTTATCTTTTTCTACGGTAGTCATTTTCTCCTCTCCAGAAATAAAAGACTTCCCGATAAAATTTCGAATAACTCCCGAATTGCTTATCTTCCCGTCCACGATTGCCCAATATGTTTTTTGTATTTTTCCATCTCTGAACAACTGAATCAATTTTCGAGCGTAGCTTCTATTTTTTGCGATTAACAAAACACCAGAGGTATCTTTATCTAATCTGTGGACGAGAAAACATTCATCTAGAACATTTTTCAATATCGTTTCCACGCAGAAATTTAATTTCGATCCCAACTGAACAGCCAGTCCAGACTTTTTATTTAATGCCAGAAAATCATCATTTTCAAAAATCAGCATTTCTTCGTAAAGTTTTTTTTTTTTTTTTTCGTTTGACGCTGGCGAATCTAAACTTCCAGAAGAAGGACTTAACTGACTTGAAAAAATTTGTATCAGATCCCCTTTTTCCAGTCGCTGATTCGCCTTCGCTTTTTTACCATTAACCTTAATCTTTCCCTGCCTAAACAGCTTTTGCAAAAAAACATAACCGATATTCGGGGACAAATTTCTCATCACCCGATCGACTCTACAACCTACATCATCCTGCGTGACAACGTATTTCATCATGTTCTTCTTCAATAAGCATTCGACTATTATTGAACATTTTCACACATAGCCTTCAACGCTGCCTCAACATCTCCTGAACCAGCTCCCTGAGCGAATAGCGCACTACCTCCACCTTTTCCGTTCAGCTTTTCCAATCCAAATTTGATTATCGCACCCGCGTTATAGACATTCTGAAGATTAGGACTAACACTTACCACAACCGTAGATTGATTATTCTCATTCCGACTGAGAATGACGATAATACCATCTTTGTGTTTGTTTTTGATGTAATCGTTCAGCGCTCTCAAATCTTGAACAGAAAAATTCTCCACCACCACGCTGTAAATAGTGACGTCATCCTTCTTAATCTGTTTCAATTTTGAAAATGCTAGCAAATTTCTGCCGTTCTGAATTTCCTGAGATTTTTTCTTCAAATTAGAGAGAAGATCCGCCACTTTTTCTGAAATTTCAAAAACATTGCACTTCAATTTTGTAGCAATCTCTGCAAGAATATCTTCCTTTTCATGAAGATCTTTCATTACCTCACAGCCGGTAATTGCCTCGATTCGTCTAATTCCTGAGCCAATACTCGCCTCGGAAACGATCTTAAACGCTCCGATCCTTCCTGTAGAAACAGCGTGAGTTCCTCCGCACAATTCGAAAGAAATCATATCTTCTCCGTCTGCGATTTTTACTGTTCTTACGACATCTTCGTATTTTTCCCCGAAAAGAGCAGTTGCTCCTGCATTTATTGCTTCATTTTTGAACATCTCTCTACAAATAACAGGCAAGTCTTTCATGATTGCTTTATTTACGATTTCCTCAATCTTCAGCAGATCATTTTTTGATACAGCACTGTTATTTGAAAAATCAAATCTGAGTCTTTCTTCATTGAGGAATGAACCTCTTTGCGCCACATGATCTCCCAACACCTGACGTAGTGCCGCTTGCAACAGATGAGTTGCCGTATGATTTGCTCGGATTTTCAATCTGCGTTCTGAATCAATGGTCATTTGTATATTATCGAAGACGTTAATTTCTCCGGAAATAACCTTACCGTGATGAGCAATTATGGAGTTACAGAACTTCAATGTATTCGTAACCTTAAACTGCCCCTTTGCCGTTGAAATGACTCCTGTGTCACCGCACTGACCTCCGCATTCCGCATAAAAAGGAGTCTTATCGGTAACTAACCAGAAATCGTCGCCTTCATTTTCAGAATTCTCGATTCTTTCAACTTCTTCATCATTTCGGACTATAGCCAAAACCTTAGCCGTATCTTCATCTTTTTCATATCCAACAAATGCCGATGGAGCCAATTTCTCATGAAGTTTATGCCAAATCTCAGCCTCTTTCTTCTCTCCTGAACCAGCCCATTTCGCGCGATTCTTCTGCTCCTCAAGATACTTATTAAATCCATCCATATCGATTGAAATTCCGCTGGATTTCACGATATCTTCTGTCAGATCTAATGGAAATCCATAGGTATCGTATAGTTTAAACGCTTTTTCTCCACTCAAAACATCACCAGAAGACATAGTCTCAAGCTCGTTGTTCAACATTTTCAACCCGCAATCCAATGTATTCAGGAATTTCTCTTCTTCCTGATAAATCGTGGTTTTTACCAAATTTCTCGCCTTTTCTAGTTCCGGATAAGCGTTCTTCATTGTATCAATCAAAGTATCCGACAGTTCAAACAAGAATGGCTTTTTTATATTAATAAAATTTCCGTGGCGCATAGCTCTTCGCAAAATTCTACGAAGCACGTATCCCCTGCCCTCGTTGCTCGGAACGACTCCATCGGAAATAAGAAAAGATACTGAACGAATATGGTCAGCGATAACCTTGTACGACGGATAAGCGTCATCGAAATCCGTTTTGGAAATGTCTTTAATTTCGCGGATTAAATCCTTAAACAAATCGATCTTGTAGTTATCATCAACTCCCTGCATCACCGCAGCTATACGCTCAAGTCCCATTCCGGTATCGATAGATTTCTTTTTCAGAGGAATTTTCTGCCCATTCTTCAATTGCTCGAACTGCATGAAAACGATATTCCAAATCTCCATGTAACGATCACCATCTTCTTCGGGAGTTCCTGGCAGTCCACCAAACATGTTTTCCCCGTGATCATAAAAAATCTCGGAACATGGTCCGCAAGGTCCGACATCTCCCATCGACCAAAAATTATCATTAGTCGAAATAGGGATAACCATTATGTCTCCAGCAATTTTCTTCCACAGATGCATTGCTTCCTCATCGGTGTGAAATACCGTTGTAATAAGTTTTTCTTTTGGCAAACCCAATTCTTTTGTTAGAAAAGTCCACGCAAAATAAATTGCTTCTTCCTTAAAATAATCTCCGAAAGAGAAATTACCAAGCATTTCAAAGAAAGTATGATGTCGCGCAGTAAAACCCACCTGATCAAGATCGTTATGCTTTCCACCTGCTCTTATGCATTTCTGAGATGTTGTCGCTCTTTTGTACTCCCGAGTTTCCAATCCTGTAAATACATTTTTGAATTGAACCATTCCGGCATTTGTAAACAATAAGCTCGGGTCATTCTGAGGAACAACCGTGCTGGAATCAATCACCCTGTGCCCATTTTTCTCAAAAAATTTCAAAAATCCACTTCGGATATCACTTGTAAGCATAACAACACCTTAAAATTGAACGGCGGAATTATATCACTTTGATGTACAAAAAGGTATATAAAAACAAATCTTTCAAAATATCGAGAATCTCTTCAAAAAAAAGTAACTTAAAGGATCTTTTATACATTCTCGGGTAGAAATTCTACCCAAGAATATAAAAGTTATACATAGAAGAAATTAATACATCTCAAAGGTCATTGCGACCCCCTCACCTCCTCCGACGCAAAGTGTTGCCAGACCTTTTTTTGCATTCCTCATACGCATAGCGTTTAATAAAGTTACAACAATACGAGCACCACTGGCTCCTAGAGGATGACCCAATGCGCAAGCCCCTCCGAAAATGTTCACTTTCTCAGGATCAATTGCACAGTCTTTTATCGCAGCCATTGAAACCACAGCAAACGCTTCATTTATCTCGAAAACATCTACATCATTTACAGACCAGTTTGACTTTTCGAGAACTTTCCTTATTGCGCCAACCGGAGCTGTCGTAAATCGACTCGGATCTTGAGAGTGACTTCCGTGTGCAACAATTTTCGCAATTGGCTCAAGATTCAATTTGCGTGCCATAGATTCTCTCATCAACAACATGGCAGCCGCTCCATCGGAGATAGAACTTGCAGAAGCCGCCGTAATTGTTCCGTCCGGCTTAAAAGCAGCTCTTAATTTTGGCATTTTTTCAAGGTCAACAGAGAAAGGAACCTCGTCTGTGTCTACAACAATCTCGCCCTTTCTGTCCTTTACTGTAACGGGAGCTATCTCATTTTTAAAATATTTATTTTCAACAGCCTTTCTTGCTTTGAGGAAAGATTTCAACGCGTATTCATCCTGTTGGTCACGAGTGAATCCGTATTCCTCTGCCGTTTCTTCCGCGTAAACACCCATAACACATTTCCCGTAGGCATCCAGTAATCCGTCCCGTACCATGTGATCAACGATTTGACCGTCACCATAACGATATCCCGAACGAGCTTTTTCCAAAAGGTATGGAGCTTTCGTCATATTTTCCATTCCTCCCGCAACAACTACGTCATTTTCACCCGCAAGAATAGCATTTTTTCCAAACATTATCGCTGCCATTCCTGAACCGCAAATTTTGTTAATATTCACGCAATTAACGGCTTTATCCATTCCTGCACAGAGAGCAGCCTGCCTTGCAGGAGATTGTCCTAGCCCCGCAGGCAAAACACATCCCATGTAAACGCTGTCTATCTTAACATTAAAATCTTCAACTACTTTTTTTATTACGGTTGCCCCCAACTCAACTGTGGACGTCGACTTAAACTTACCATTGAAAGCGCCTAATGGCGTCCTCGCTGCGGAAACTATCACTATAGGATCCATTCTTATCTCCTTATCAGGTTATTAAAAATACTTATCAATTAAGTAATATAATTTACTTAATTAATAATTAAAATATTAATAAATATAAAATTGTTTATTTAGGAGCAGCACCGCTAAATAATCCTGATTTTGGGATAAAGATCACTATAGAAGAGAAATACCTCGAACTATCAGGAACCTTTGACGTAGGATTTACCAAGCGCAGTCCAAACGCGGTTTTAGCATCGCTCAAGTTTGAACGAAACTGAGTTTCGATTATGACTTTTTCTTGTGAGTCGCTGCTCATTTTCAGTGTTGGATATATGGTGGAGGGATCCACATTTTGTCCCCATCTGACAGTGCTGGAGGTTTTATCCGATGATATCGTGTCTCCGTCTTTCGTCCACAAACCGTTTGGACTTCCATATCATCACAATGACACAATTCTGAGAGAAATTCCAAAAAATATTATGAAGGTTCTTCTATATCACAAAAACCTATATGGAGACATTTTTACAGGAATTGGTTAATAATTCGTAAAGATTAATACCTCACTTTCCAAAAATATAATCCACAGGCGGGAGCTGTAGCCGCTGCCTGGGTTCTGTCTCTTGATTCAAAAATCGCCTGAAATTTATCCTCGGACCATTCTCCTGTTCCGACTTTTATTAACGATCCTACAATATTCCTAACCTGATGATATAAAAACGACTTAGCCGCAAGCTTAATTATTACTTGATCGCCAAATCTTTCCACTGAAATACTATTTAATGTTTTCACCGGCGAATTAGATTGACATCCTGTTGCTCTGAAAGTTGAAAAATCATGTTTTCCAACCAAAATTTGAGCCACTTCATCCATTTTTTTTGCATCCAAAGGCTTTAAAAGCTTCCACGCTCGATTTATATCCAAAGCTAGCTTAGATCTACGATTTACTATTTTGTATATGTAAAATCTTTCAACAGCACTAAATCTGGAATGAAAATTTTCATCAACCTGCTCTACCGACAATACGCTGATCGGATAATTCACCAAGTAAGCATTCATACATTCTTGGATCCGAAATGCATCAAGCTCCTTGTCTGTTTCGAAATGAGCAACCTGCCCTAACGCGTGCACCCCTGTATCCGTGCGCCCCGCTCCGTTTATCACGATAGGAATTTTGGTCAGCGGTAAAACGGCTTCCTCCAGACACTGTTGAACAGTAAGAACCCCATCCTGCCTCTGCCATCCGCAAAATGGAGTTCCGTCATATTCAATAATCAGTTTATAGCGATACATCTACTGCATAGCTTCTAAACTGTGAATAATATATTCAATCTTGGAAATTTTTTCCGAAAGCACCTCGACGCGTTTGTTATGCTCGGTTACAACATCCTCTGTGGCTTTGTTTCTGAAATCTTCATTGTTCAGTCTAAACAGAGCCGCATCTCTCATTTTAGAGCAATTCGCTACTTCTTTCCTGAAATCTGCAATCTTTTCTTGAACATCGATCTTTCTGTCGATACCTATTCGCAAAATTGCTCCATTCAACACAACTGGAATACTCATGGCAACACTATCAACAAAAGACACATTAGCCATTTTGTGAACTATCTTTCCGTAAATCTCGATAAAGTCCGCAGTTTCGACTGAATTTCCTTCTAAAACAACATTCAACTCCTCATTAGCAGGCATACGGAAACTCTGTTTTATGGACCTCACTGACGAAATAATTTCCTTCAACAGCTCAACCTGTCTTATCGAATCCGTGAAGTCTAACTGAATATTATCAAACTCTGGCCAAACAACCTCTGTCGCGCCCAATTCTCCACTCAGTTTTTTGGAAATAAACGGAGCAATCGGATAAAGAACTCTTATAAACTGGACTATAACCCAAGCCATCGTATCCCGAACATCCTTTTTCAGCAAAGTCTGATCTAGATTATATCCCTCAGCCGTGTCATCCGTGAGAGCCGATTGCTGCAAAATCGGCTTTACAAATTCCATGTACCAATCGCACAAGGTGTTCCAAATTCCTTGATAAATCAACCTAGCTGCGTCGTCAAATCTATAACTTTTATAGGCTTCTTCTACAGCATTAATTGTATTTCTCGTCTCAAATATAATCCACTTGTTCAAAGGATGACTGACTTCATTCGGATCAAAACCGTTGTTGTAAACGCAACCATTCATCTGCGCAAACCTAACAACATTCCACAACTTTGTAAGGAAATTTCGACCTGTTTCAACTATTCGGTCGCTCATTTTTAAATCTCTTCCCGGAGAAGACATATAAGCTAAGGTGTAACGGACGGCATCAGCTCCGTATTTATCACAAAGGATTAACGGATCTATAACATTCCCCTTGGATTTAGACATCTTATTGCCATGCTTGTCTCGCACCAATCCATGAATATATACTTCCTTAAATGGAACCTCTTTCATGGCATACATTCCCATCATAATCATACGAGAAACCCAGAAGAAAATGATATCGAATCCTGTTACAACGATCATATTTGAATAAAACTTGCGAAGATCTTCATTATCCTCCGGCCAATCCAAAGTGATAAATGGCCACATTCCTGATGAGAACCACGTATCCAATACATCTTCATCTTGAACCAATTTCACATCATGTTTACCATAGAAATTCAACGCTTGCTTATTCGCATCACTCTCGCTTTCCGCAACAAACACCTGTCCGTCTGGACCGTACCACGCTGGAATTCTATGTCCCCACCAAATTTGCCGAGACACACACCATGGACGGATATTTTCCAACCATTCGAAATACAAGTTCTCCCAGTGCTTCGGTATGAACTTGATTTTCCCATCTTTTACTGCTTTAATCGCTGGACGAGCCAACTTTTCGGCATTTACAAACCATTGATGAGTTATTCTTGGTTCCAGAATAACTCCGGAACGATCACCGAAAGGTAAAGTTTGCTTGATATCTTCCACCTTCACTAACAACTCTTTCTTTTCCAGAAGATCAACAACCTTATTTCTAGCTTCGAAACGTCCCATTCCCTGGAACATTTCCGGAACTTCCTTATTCAACTCCGCTTTTTCATTGAAAATATCGATAATAGGAAGTTTATTCCTCAAACCAACTTCATAATCGTTAAAATCATGAGCTGGTGTTATTTTCACGGCACCGGTTCCTTTTTCCGGATCTGCATATTTATCTTCTATTACAGGAACAAGTCTGTCTATCAAAGGAATTCTGACTTTTTTCCCCACAAACTTCTTATAACGAGAATCCTTCGGATTCACTGCGACAGCGACATCACCGAAAATTGTCTCCGGACGACTTGTCGCAACAACTATATAATCTTCACCGTTCTCCAACTCGTACTTGATGTGCCACAAATGCCCATCAACTTCTCTTTCAACTACCTCAAGATCAGAAATTGCGGACTCAATTAGCGGATCCCAATTAACCATTCTATGTCCACGGTAAAGCAATCCATTGCGATACAAACTAACAAATATCTTCGAAACAGCCTTCTTACTTTTTTCATCTAAGGTAAATCTCTGTCTCGAAAAATCGCAGGAAATCCCCAACTTCCTCAACTGATTAATAATCACTCCGCTGGAATTTTCCTTCCAAAACCAAATCTCTTTCAATAATTTTTCTCGAGTCAAAGATCCCTTTTCAACCCCGGAAGCGTAAATTTGCTTCTCCACCAACAACTGAGTCACTATACCGGCATGATCCACCCCTGGCTGAAATAAGACATCAAACCCCTTTAATCTTTTGTAACGTGCAACGATATCCTGAAGAGTAAAACATAGAGCATGTCCAATATGTAAATTTCCGGTAATATTTGGAGGAGGAAGTAAAACCATAAAAGGTTCCGCGTTGGGAATTCTGGTGGACGCCTCCATATCGAATGAAAAATTCCCTTCAAACGACTTTGCATCAAAAATTTTATCTAACATATCTGCTCCCTTTTATCACAAGAACCGTAACCACCCACAAAAACCTCACCGTATTATACAGGCTTTAGCATGAAAGTCCAATCCTTATCTAATTACAAATTATCTCCATCGCAAATGATAAACCTCTTGTTGTCCGAAACTTTTCGCTAAAGCAATCGTTCCGACGTACTCCGTGGAATATCTCTCATAATATTTCAATCCTTTTTGAATATATTCGTTACGCTCATCGCTAGTTTCTCCATGCAAAAGTGAAACAAATTGCTGAGTTGCGTAAACTTGTCCCACCGCTGTAACTGGCTCTAATCTAGCGGCCCTATTAATATGTCCTCCATAAAAATTTACTTTCTTTATAAATGGATCTTGAGCTACAAATACAGGCCCTGAATGCAAAGAAATTCTTGCCCTGATTGGGAACGGAAATTCGGGATATTTTTTCCCGAGACTCTCTATTATATCGCAATACCTGAGTCCGAAGTCTGCTATTTTAGTCGCTGTATCAGCCACTGCAAAAATCGCATCCCCCCACGTATTAACCGAATCCAAATCTGTATCGATTTTTTCCATAGCCTGATTCAATTTCTCGAGAAAGTCCAAAAACGATGGAACATGTTCATCCTGTAATTTGCTATATCCGTGCAAATCTGAGAACATCATCGATTTTATGACTCTTTCTGGAGATTTCGAAACAAAAGGATCAAACGACAATGAAGTTTTATGAGGTTTTATAAGATTTGTATCAATTTGTTCCGTAACTCCATTCTCGTTGAACAATTCATCCAAATCAATCAGATGCAAAGTACTAATATTTGACCATCTATCGATAAAATCAGCAGGTCCTCCCGGAAGAGAGTCCGTTCTAGAATGCCAAACCGCCATAAGGTGAGGATCTGTTGTTAAAAATTTTCCTCTCATGACAGCACTTCCATGCATCACGTGATTAGAAAATCTATACAACATATCATGTCCCAAATATCGATCTTCACATGAAAAACTCACGGAATGAGCCTCAGCTAAAGCTTTCTCAAACCTCTTTTCCCAACGAGGACCAGCGTGTCTAACATTGTTTTCAACAAAATCTTGAATAGCAAAGGGTAAAACGATATTAACTTCACCTCCCAGTTCCTGCAAAGCCTCTATAAATAGAATATCTGCTCCACATGACGCCGAACTATATCCGATTTTTGCATTTATGGCCTGCAATTTCTCTTTGATAATGCGTTTCACGTCTTCCTCTATGTCAGGAGGAAACAATGAAACCTGAAAACTCGGATGATCTATGGAATGTCCTGTAAATACAACAATAGTAGGTGGAACCAGTATATCCAAAGCAGCGTTTGGAACTTTAAATCCCGCTTCTCTTAAAAAATATAATTGCTGTCTCGCTGATACTATCGATATGTAATTGACTTGATCTTTGACTTTCATCGCCTCTTCGTATAATTTGCAAGCATCGTCCTCACGTCCTAGTAATAGTTGAGCTTCAGCCAAATCTATTAATTCAGAAAAGTTTGCTTCAAGTCCATAAGGGGGCAATAGCCTCAATACAGCTGCTGCCAATTGCTTCGCTTGATCGTCATCACCCGTCAGCCAAGATAGCCAAGCAGCATTCATTCCTGTACTGGTTTTTTGATCTCTATTAAATGAAGATAAATACAATTCTCTTGCAAGCTCTAAGTCACGACAATGGCGAGAATATTTCCAAGATTCCTTAAAAATATGTCCGATATTTGCAATAACATCCGGCCGTCCTGTCTGCAAAAACGGGCTACCAAGGAGAGATTCCACCGTAATCATTTCTTCGCCTGTCGCTTCGTCCAAAGTGGGACTTACTCCCAATATCGGATAAAGCAATTTTCTTGATTCTTCTAACGCTCCTGTTTTCAATAAAACCAAAGAATAGGCCTGCGCTATGTTTACATTTTCAGGATGTTTTTGAAATGCTTTTTTTGCTATTACATGGGCTTTAAACATATGCCCCGTGGCAATTAAATTTGTAATTTGTTCCTCGATTTTATCACTGCTCTTGGCTAAATCTTCTTGTAAAGCCTCTTCATTCTCTTCATCATCTAAATCTTCAAGTTTCACATTTTTCAGATTTTGATTGATGTCTTGATTGTTAATTGTTGATTTTGCGACTGTCGTATTCGTTGTTTTTGTTGTCTCTTTAGGTATTTTATCAGAAATTGTTTTCTCTTCTTTATTTTCTTCAGTTATCTTACCATCATTTTCTTTAGCCACTTCAGACCTCATATCCTTACACGTAACTATCTTAGTGCAAAAAAATTAATATTTAGTAAAACTCAATCAGAAATGTCGTATATCATAAAAACTATTTACAAGATTTTAAAAAAAATTTAACGATTAAGTCTTACTATTAATGAAAAGAAGTTGTGTTTATTTGGATAGATATCGATATGGAAAAAAATGATGTATCGGCTCATAAGCCTGCAAAATTGCTTGTTGTAGATGATAGCGAAAATGCTCGTTCTTTGCTTAAAAGAAGGCTTGCCATGTATGGTCATGAAGTCATGGCTGCGGCAAATCAAAATGATGCATTAAAAGCGTTGCAAAATAATTCGGTAGATGTCATATTCTTAAACATGTTTCTAGAGGGACAGAATTCATCTGCGTTCCTGAAGACATTAAAAAGCAATGATAATTACCAAAATATCCCTATAATTATGATTTCCAGCAATGATGATACGGAGTTATTGGTAAAATGTATTGAGGCGGGAGCTGAAGATTATTTGGTAAAGCCGTTAAATCAAACTATTTTGCGTGCTCGTTTATCAAATTGCATCGCGAGAAAAGAAGCGTATGACAAAGAGTTACAATATTTAGCTCAAATCAAACAAGGTCAAAAACAAATTGCAGCTCAAGAAAAAATGGCATCGGTAGGTGTCCTCGTAACATCAATTTCTAATGAATTAAAGAATCCACTAAATTTCGTTATAAACTTTGCGAATGTCAGTGCTGAAATATGTTCAGAATTAATTCAAAATTTGGAATCTAAAAATCTGTTTGAAAATGAACCTCAAAAAACAATTTTATCTAATTTAAAGAAATTTCAGAGCAATGTCTCTAAAATCTCCAATTACGGAAGAAATGCCGATCAGATTATAAGATTTATGTTGGATCAATCTAACACTGATAATAGCCAAAAGCATCCGGCAAATGTAAACAAAATTATAGGTCAAACTATCGACATGTTGATGTCTTCATATAAATCAAAGGGATCCACAAATTTGCCACAAATTACAACCGATTTATCTGAGGACGTGCCACATATTATTCTTTCAATTCAGTCATTCAGTAAGGTCATTTATAATATATTGGATAATGCGATATATTCTGTGCAAAAAAAATACCCAGATCAATCTCTTTCCGAAGTAACAATTTCCGTTAAAAATCATTTGAATGACGTTGAAATCACCATAAGAGATAATGGAATGGGAATAAATAACGATATTAAAAACAGAATCTTCGAACCCTTTTTTACGACAAAAACTGGTGGAATGAATCCAGGACTCGGTTTATCAACAGCCCTTGAAATTATTCAAGATTTAAAGGGAGGTATATCTGTTGATTCAATGGAAGGAGAATTTGCGGAATTCAAAATAACTATTCCAAAAAAATAAAAATTATTACTAAAATTAACCATATATTAACTAAAAAGTGCAAGACTATTGGTAGTGAATGAGATCAGATTTTATAGATAATAGATAGAAGGAAAAATAGAAATGACACACAAATTGTTATGGGAACCAACCGAAGAAAGAATTCAAAACAGCAATGCTATTAAATTCATTCAACTTGTAAAAAATACCTACGGTTATAGCGGAAAGACCTTTAATGATTTATGGAAATGGTCGGTCACTCATCCGAAAGAGTTTTGGAATGCTGTATGGGATTTCGGAAAAGTTATAGGTGATAAAGGCGGAAGATTATCTAATGATGCAGAAAAATTTTGGGAATATAGATATTTCCCTGATGCAAAATTAAATTTTGCTGAGAATTTTCTTCAAAGAAGAGACGACGGACCTGCAATTGTATTTTACTGCGAAGATAAAATAAAGAAGACATATTCTTGGAAGCAACTGTATGAAACAGTCGCTCGTTTGGCGGATGCCCTGAAAAAAGCAGGAGTAAAAGAAGGAGATGTTGTCAGCGGGTATGTCGCAAATATGCCTGAAACTACAATGGCAGCCCTTGCAACTATAAGTATAGGAGCAATTTGGTCATCATGCTCACCTGATTTTGGTGTACCTGGAGCATTGGATAGGTTTTCTCAAGTAAAACCAAAATTATTCTTTGCTGTTGACGGATATTATTACAAGGGCAAGGTTTTCAATAACTTAGAAAAGATCAAAAGTGTAGTGGCTCAGGTTCCAAGTATTGAGAAAACAATTATTATTCCTCTTATAAACGCTGGATTACCAGAAGGTTGTCGCACTAATTCTGTTCTATTCGATGATTTTCTAACTAAGGGTGATTTACCGGAACTTATTTTCAAGAAGTATCCTTTTGCTCATCCTATATATATACTGTTCACTTCTGGAACGACAGGCGTACCTAAATGCATTGTCCATGGAGCAGGAGGAACACTGTTACAGCATAAAAAGGAACAACTTATACACTGTGACATCAAAAAAGATGATATGGTGTTTTATTTTACTACTTGCAGTTGGATGATGTGGAACTGGACGACATCTGTTCTTTCTCAGGGAGCAACTGTAATTCAGTATGAAGGAAACCCAATGTATCCGAAAACAGACATATTGTTTGATATCGCAGATGAGTGTGGAATAACATTTTTTGGAACATCTGCAAAATATTTGGATACCATTTTAACTTCCAATATCATTCCTTCTCAAACACATAAGTTGAAGGAATTACGAACTATCGGATCTACAGGCTCTCCATTATGTAGCGAAGTTTGTGATTTCGTCTACCGAGATATAAAGAAAGATTTGCACTTGAATTCATTTTCAGGTGGAACTGACATTGTTTCTTCCTTCTGCATGGGCAACCCTATCTCCCCTGTGTATTCAGGAGAAATGCAAGGCTTTGGTTTAGGAATGAATGTTAAAGTTTTTGATGAAAATCAAAATGAAATGCCTGTCGGTAAGCAGGGAGAATTAACTTGCGTCACTCCTTTCGCATCTCAGCCGATTAAATTCTGGAACGATGAAAATAACAAAAAGTTAATTAAAGCGTATTTTGAAAAATTTGATAATTGCTGGTGCCATGGGGATTGGCTCGAAAGAACTGAACACGATGGAGTATTTATTTCTGGACGAGCAGATGCTGTTTTGAATCCGTCAGGAGTAAGAATCGGAACAGCAGAAATTTATTCGCAGGTACAGAAAGTTGAGGAGGTAGTCGAGTGCTGTGCTGTCGGACAAAAATGGAACAATGACGAAAGAATTGTTCTGTTCGTGGTATTACGTGACGGTATAAAATTAGACGATGATCTGAAAAACAAGATTAAAAAAATTATCCGAGATAACGCTACACCAAGGCATGTACCAAGCAAAATTATTCAGGTTAGCGGTGTACCAAAAACCCATAACGGAAAACTTATAGAAATTGCAGTGAAAAATGTAATTCACGGAATAAAAGTGGTCAATAAGGATTCAATTGCAAATCCTGAAGTCCTGGAAGAATTTAAGGATATACCTGAACTTAAGTTTTAGTTTTATAATCAATATTCATAAGAGAACCGCCTCTCTGAAAGCGGTTCTTTTTGTTCACAAAAAAACTTGAATCTAATTAATGTAAACCTTATTTTTTTAACATTCGACTGATAAAAATTTTCAATTTTTCGATTTTGTTAACTTTTTATTAACGTATTATTGCTATCGTTAAATAAGATAAAGTGCTTTGGATTTGATTTTTTGCAAGGTTTAGAAAGAATTAATTTGTGGAGGCATATTGAAATTTGAATTAATGTTTTGGAGTTACTTTAAATTCCGATAATGACTCTAAAAAAAAGGTTTTGTCTGTTATTTCGATAGTTAGTGTGATGTCGTAATGGAAAGAAAAAGGTCAAACTGATTCGATGAAGACATTCATCCTGGATAATAGCTGATTGGTTCTTTCTTAGATTATGATAGTATGTTGTGTAATGACGTGGATAGTAAAGTGAAGGTTTTTGTGCCTGAACGCACCGGGAGTGAACGTTTGCTATTATTATTCGAAATTATACACATTTTATGCACGATCTATCACAATTAGCAGTTCAAAACCTTTTTTTTATAGAGATCGAGAGGCACAAATTCCATAAAACAATAAGAAAAACGAACTGATTTTCATTGACAAGTCATCTTTAAGTTAAAAATATAAAAAACAAGTATATAAAGCAATTTATAATCGAAAACTTAAGTTATTTAGTATGCCTATTTCAATTTACTAACACATGTTAAATAATATCAAAATGGATTCGAATTTTTGTTTTAACGCGCCGATTTTTGAGAGTATTCACATAAATATATTATATGATAATATAATTATAAAGTAGAAAGTAAGAGGATTAGGCATGCATTGCAGATATTGCGGCTCGGAA
>CADARG010000015.1 GCA_902790255.1 uncultured Pseudomonadota bacterium
AATATAAAAAAGTTATCTAAGGTGTCTCCTTCAAAAATATATCCGACTTTAAAAATTGAAAAAGATCAAATAAAGATAATTATCGAATGCACGTTATGGACAAACAGAGTCGACAGTATCCATTCTTTTACTGATGGTACTCCTTTTTCATCAATTTCTCACTCTCAAGCTTTCGGATTACGACTTTTGAAAATATCTCCGCCTAAAACCAGAGATGGATATAACAATGTCGAGGCATTTTTTCACTCAGCAGTGATTTTTGAACCAAAAAACGGGTTGTTTGATGCAACTCCGCCAGCCGAATCTTAATTTCAAGGAATGAAAATCGTCAAGTTTGCGGATAGCGTGACTATTGCCACAGCATATTTTTCGTAGATCATTCCGATTCCAGAAAATGAAGTAAAGTTTTTGAAATCGCAATGATAGATTTCATTTTTGCAGCAAAAATTTTTCGTATCGTAATATCGGAAATCCTCAACAATTCCCGTTTGCAGCGCTTTGCCGAGAGATTCTTTAAGAGTCCAGAGTATTGTGAAAATGCGGGGATCTTCTGTCTTGCATTCAGCATTCATTCGTTTCATTGCGAGAATTCTTTTCGGATTTATTTGTTCTATGTCTACGCCGACCTTTTGTTGACTGACAGATGCGATCGCTATTTCGTGAGAATGCGAAATGGATACGAAAAGGTCTGAATTTTCAATAAACGGAGCTCCTGTTTCGGTATTCAACACGGAGACGGAAGGAAATTTTTCGAAACAATCTGCATTTCCTGAAATCAATTTGAAGAAAGCTTTTTTGCATGCGATTCTTCCAGCGACAAATTCATTCTGACGTTTGCAAGAAGTGAATTTTGAATAAATATTTAATTCTTTTTGAGAAAGTAATTCTATTTTTGGTTTTTTCTCTGGATTGAAAAAAATAAACGCCGAAGTGACTCCGACGTTTTCCGAAACAGAAACAAAACGTTTTAGCAAACTCATATTCCGACTATGATTAAATCATTGCCAATCCGCCGTTAACGTGAAGCACATGCCCAGTAATATAGGATGCTTCCTCAGTGGAGAGGAATCCGACTGCCGACGCCACCTCTTGCGGATTTCCTATTCTTCCGACGGGAATTTTCTTTTGTAAAGCTTCTTTCATTGCTTCAGGGATTTTATCTGACATTGGGGACTCGATAAATCCGGGAGCGATACAATTAACAGTTATATTTCTTGAAGCCAACTCCAGAGCGGCTGATTTTGTTAGCCCAAACAGACCTGATTTTGCGGCAGCATAATTCGTTTGTCCTGCATTTCCAGTGGCTCCGACGACCGACGAAACGTTGATAATCCGTCCCCACCTGTTACGAATCATTTTCTTGGACACTGCGCGCATCAATCGGAACGGTGCTTCCAGATTTACTGTCATGACATCTTCCCATGCTTCATCTGTCATTCTCATCATTAGATTGTCACGAGTAATCCCTGCGTTATTTACAAGAATATCGACCTTATCAAAGATATTCTCCACATTGGTGACCAAATCCTGGATAGCTTCAGCGGAATTCAAATTACATGCGAACAACTGAACGCGATCTTTTAATTCGTCTGCAAGAGATTCAAGATTGGAAACCTTCGTTCCCGACAGAGCCAAAGTCGCCCCCATTTTGTGAAGAGTTCTGGCAATCGCTCCACCAATTGCTCCCGTAGCGCCTGTCACAAGAGCTACTTTCCCGTTAAGATCGAACATGATTTCCTCCTATATATACTTAACTTCTAAAATTTCATATTGTTTCATTCCGGAAGGCGTATTGAGTTTGATTTCGTCTCCGGCTTCTTTCCCTATCATAGCGCGAGCCAACGGAGCTCCGACGGAAAGCAAATTCTTCTTTACATCTGCCTCATCAATTCCAACTATTTTATATGTAACTTCTTCGTCATTGGATTCATCGCATATAGTTACGGTACAGCCGAATTTTACGGAAGTTCCTCCCAATTTGGTTATATCGATGACTTCCGCCCTGGATAATTTTGATTCCAATTCGCGGATACGACCCTCGATAAATCCCTGCTTATCTTTTGCATAATGATACTCAGCATTTTCGGACAAATCTCCCAACGCACGAGCCTCGGAAATTGCATTTACTATCGCAGGACGTTCCTCAAATTTTAGCTTTTTTAGTTCCTCCTCTAAAATTTTATATCCTCGAGGAGTCATGTACACCTTTTCCATTATTCCCTCTTCTCTCAGTAAATTCTCGTAAATATGTTTTTTGCTTATCCTAAAACCCTGGGGACCACAAACATGTTGCATTCCTTTTCCGGGGAGTTATTCATTACCTCAGGATCAGTTTTTACGGCAACATCTGCTCTCTCATGAAGTTTCGCATCGTACTCTACGGAGTTATCTACCCCTGAACAATCAACCGAAGATAACTGCTCAACAAAATGGAGAACTTTATTCAAATCATTCCTCATTTCTTCAGCTTTTTCCTTGCTGATGCTTATCTTGGCCAGATGAGACACCTTCTCAACGTCTTCTATAGTCACAGACATAAATACACTCCTATTGTCTATATCGGATATTACCTCACATCAGGGTATTACAAGTCACGCAAAAAGTCTACAGCCTGATCCAAAAGATATCCGTTTATAGCGTGATCTAATCCTGGAGCAATCGCAACTTTCGTATCGATATTGAATTTTTCCAAAGCAGATTTCGTGAAATCCACAGCGGAAACAGGAATCACTGAGTCATTCGATCCGTGGGCCAAAAGGACCTTAGTATCAGCATTTTTCAAGAATTTATCAGGAGATAAAATTAACCCCGAAAAAGCAACTACGGCTTTTACATTATTGTGTATACCTAGGGATAAAGAGAGCATAGCTCCTTGAGAAAATCCTGAAAAAATTACATCGCGATAGCTTAAATTTTTGGAATTTTTCACGGAATCAACATAACTCATGATTTGTGAGGAATTTTTTGCAAATTCAGTTTCCCATTCGTCCAGATTGTCGCTGTTCATTGAAAACCATTTATATCCGTCGTAAGTTTCAGCGCAATGCTCGATACCGTTTGCTAAATGGATTTCCGCTGATGGCAACGCATTCGCAAAATTTTCCCCAACAATTTGAAGATTTTTCTTATTAGATCCATATCCATGAAACAGAAAAATTAAATTTTTCGTTTCGGTTTTTGAAGGTATCACCAATTCATCCATTTCTATTCTCCTTGTTGTTTTACCAACTATAAAGCATAAGACCACAAATTATAAAGTATAAAAATAAATCCCTATCAATCATCTGGACATAAATCTACATATTTATTAGAATGCCACCCGGGTATTTGGAGGCATCTTGAAAGTTGTACTATGTGCCGGGGGAACCGGAGGGCATCTGTTTCCAGCGATAGCTTTGGCTGAAGCGTTTGAGAGCAAGCACCATGAAGTTACTGTAGTTACGGATGATAGAGGCGCGGCGTATTGTGAACATATTGAGAATAAGAAAGTTTACAAAAGCGTGAGGTTATCTCTGAGGGGATTACCTCTTTTGTTGTTTCGTCTTTTGAGAATTTTTATTTCGTTTTTGAGTTTCTGTAAATCCGAAAAGCCTGATGTAATTGTAGGTTTTGGTGGTATATTTACGTTTGTGCCTATAATTATCGGTAAGATGTGCGGTGCCAAAATTGTTTTATATGAACAAAATGCGATAATTGGTCGAGCTAATCGTTATCTTCTTAGTTTGGCGGATTTGAAACTGTCAGCATTTCCTATCGGAGGGAATTGGAAGGTGCAGCCATCTCCCGTCAGAGAAGAGTTTTTAAAGAATGTTCCGTACAAATGCGATGGAAAAATTAAGGTATTGGTCATCGGAGGCAGTCAAGGAGCGAGATCTTTTTCCACGATTATTCCCGCAGCGATAAAAGGACTTTCAATTGAAGAAAGATCTGAATTGGAGATAATTCAGCAGGATTCCTATGGCGATATCGCAGATCTCAAAAACAAATATGACAGTCTAGGAGTGAAATCCACGATAGATAAGTTTTTTCATAATGTTTCTGAGATAATGGGGGAAAGTCAGCTAGTGATTTGTAGAGCAGGATCTTCCACTTTGATGGAGTTGGCGGCGATTGGACGGCCGGCTATTTTGATTCCTTATCCGAGGGCAATGGATAATCATCAGCGTTTGAATGCCAAAAGATATGTCGACAGAGGTGCCGCGTGGCTGATAGAGGAGGACTTTTACGCCTCCGAAAGGTTAAGAAATATTTTGAGACAGATATTGAAAGATCGGGAGATATTGAAACAAAGATCTGGTCATATGTATAATGAAACGTTAAAGGATGCGTCAAGTAATTTTGTGCTTTTGATAGAGAATATGGAGGGATAGAAATGAGGAAGTTCCCGATTTATTCAGGATTTATACATTTTGTAGGTGTTGGCGGAATAGGAATGAGCGGTATTGCCGATATCTTGGTCAATCTCGGATATCAAGTCAACGGTAGCGATCTGAAAGAAAATGCAATGGTAGAAAGGTTGTCTCGCAAGGGAGTGAATATCACCATTGGACATAAGGCTGAAAACGTTCGTGGAGCCTCTGTTGTAGTTGTGTCGTCCGCTATTTCAAAAGACAATCCGGAGGTTTTGGAAGCGAGAAGATTGAAAATTCCCGTGATAAAAAGAGCGGAAATGCTTGCAGAGCTCATGAAAATGAAAATGTCAATTGCTGTTGCGGGAACGCATGGAAAAACAACTACCACCTCGTTGGTGGCGGCGATTTTGGATCAGGCGAATTTGAATCCTACTGTTATCAACGGAGGCATAATAAACGCGTACAACAGCAATGCTCGTTTAGGAGATGGGGATTGGGTTGTTGTCGAAGCGGATGAATCTGATGGGTCCTTTACGAAGTTAATGTCCACGATAGCAGTGGTGACCAATATTGACTTCGATCATATAGATAACTTTAAAAATTTTGATGAGTTACGGGATTTATTTACGAAATTCGTGAGGAATGTTCCTTTCTACGGTGCGGGCGTATTATGTATAGATCATCCGGAAGTGGCAAAAGTTGCAGCGGATATTCGTGACCGCAAGGTTGTGACTTACGGATTTGATAATAAAGCAGATGTTTCTTGCACTAACGTGAAACTCACGGATTTCGGAGCTCAATTTGACGTGGTGTTTTCGCAAAACGCAATTGATAAATACGGTGTTGAAAAAGTTTGGAAAGGATTTTCTCTGAACATTTTCGGAAAGCATAATGTTCAAAATTCATTAGCGGCAATTTGTGTTGGGCTGGAACTTCGTATCTCGGAAGAAAATATGAAAATAGCTCTCGGATCTTTTTCGGGTGTAAAAAGACGATTTACGAAGGTAGCGGAAGTTGACGGAGTGACTGTCATTGATGATTATGCCCATCATCCCGTTGAAATTTCTGCGGTTTTAGAAGCCGCTCGCAGTGTATGCAAGGGTAAAGTATACGCAGTGATTCAGCCACACAGATACAGTCGATTAAAAAATTTTCTTCCGGAATTCGGAAAATGCTTGGAATTGAGTGACTATTGTTTCGTTATACCGATATATGCTGCAGGGGAGCAAAACAACGGCACGGATCATTTTTCATTGCTGAAGGTTTTGAGCGAAAATAAAAAGGTGCCGGCGGATTTTGCTCAGGATGTTTTGACTTTAAGATCAAAGATTTCCGGTATGTTGAATTCGGGGGATTTTGTTATATTTTTAGGTGCTGGAGATGTAACACATTGGGCTTATCAGTTTGCGGATTTAATGGGGAAGTGATATCACTTGTCAGTAGATATCCCAAAGTGAGAAGAAAATTTTGAGTTTTATGGAGAAATGATGTCAATTATTAACAGAATGCCCAAAGTAAGTGGGAATTTGAGGGAAAATGCCCCGTTGGGAAAGAAGTCGCATTTCGGGGTAGGGGGAGTTGCTGAAGTTTTGTTCGAGCCATCCGATATGGATGATCTGGTTTTTTTCTTAAGACGTATTCCAAAGGATATTCCGGTTATGCCGTTGGGAGCGATGTCTAATGTGTTGATTCGTGACGGAGGAATTGACGGAGTAGTTATTGTTCTCGGAGATTGGTTCAAAAAAGTGTTTGTCGAGGGAGAAATAATGGAGGTTGGAGCGGGAGTTCCTTGTAGTAAATTAGCGACCGTTGCCATGGATAATGAACTCGGAGGGCTGGAATTTTTGATGGGATTGCCGGGGACTATCGGCGGTGCAATAAAAATGAATGCCGGATGTTTCGGTTCGGAGATATCTAATGTTTTGGTGGAATGTGAAGGTATAACGACATCTGGAAAAGTTCAATGGTTTAAAGTTAGGGATATAGGAGCGACCTACAGACGTACGAATATTCCCGACGATTGTATTATTACCAGAGCCTGGTTTAGGGGTGTGTCTAATGTAAATTATTCCATTCCGAAGAAGATTCGTGAGTTAATGAAACAACGCAGGGAGGCTCAGCCGATAGGGTCTCGTACCTGTGGATCTACGTTTAAAAACCCCGATGGTTATAAGGCTTGGCAGCTGATAGAAAAGGCTGGATGTCGGGGATTGAAAGTCGGCGGAGCACAAGTTTCGGATAAGCATTGTAATTTCATAGTAAACACCGGAGGCGCAACTGCTTCCGATGTGGAGATTTTGGGTGAGAAAATAGTACAGGAAGTATTGCGCAAAACTAACGTTCAGCTTGAATGGGAAATTATAAAGTTAGGTAGAAAGGGTAATGATTAAGACGAATTCATGGGTAGTTTCGTTATTAAAAAGTAATTTGTTTTTAATCCTGCTGACAATTGCCGTGGGATTTGGAATTTGGTTTTACGAAAAGCCGATAAAGATTCCGACTGACTTCAAAATAGAAAAAATCGAATTTGATGGTCATGAACATGTTCAAGAAGTACTTTTGCTAAAGGCTTCAGGACTGAGATATAAAAAGAATATATTTAATGTTTCTGTGGATGATGTAAAAAATCGTCTGGAGCAGCTTTCTTGGATAAAATCTGTCAGTGTTCAGAGAAAATTACCAAATAAATTCCACATAAGAGTGTCTGAAAGAGTTCCAATCGCGATATATCAATCCAATTATAAATTGCACTTGCTTGATGTTGATGGAAAAGTCCTTGAAAACGATGGAATAGGAAATTTTGATAATTTACCTATCATAGTGGGTAAGGGAGCAGAAAAGTCAGCGCGGCATTTTTTGTACGTGTTAGGAAAATTCCCGAGAATACAAAATCAGTTGGTTTTTGCGGTATTTGTCGGGGAGCGGCGTTGGAATATGAAGATTAACAAAGGTATTACCGTAAAGCTTCCCGAGAAGAATTTAGGATACGCGATGCAGATTTTGGATGAAATCGCCGATGAAAACGGTTTTTTCCACAGCGATATAGAAGAAATAGATTTAAGAATCTTAGATCGTGTTATTGTGAAAAAGAGAGCAGATGCGCAGAAATGAAAGCAGGGCAAATAATTGCTGTAGTTGATATTGGTAGTACAAAAGTTTGTTGTTGTATTGCAAGTGTTTCTGAAGACGGGCATTTCAATATTCTGGGAGTGGGTTATTGTGCTTGTTTCGGAGTGAAACACGGAATGATTATCAATATGGATTTAGTGTGCAAATCCATAGCTAGGGCAGTGGAAGGCGCAGAGAAATCGGCAAATTTAAGAATAAAATCTGTCTACGTAAATATATCCGGTAAGTTTGTGAAGTCAGAATTAATAAATTCGGAAATTGATATCGGAGGACGAATAGTAAAACACGAAGATGTGGAAAAACTTGTTTACAAAGGGATAACAAAAAGACCAGGACTTGAGGTTATCCACTCAATACCGATATTTTTTGAGATGGATTCGATGGCATGTACTATGGACCCCGTGGGTATGTTTGCCAACGTTCTGAGTGCCAGTATAAATGTGATTACCGTTCCGAAAGTTCAGCTTAACAACATAGTGATAAGTCTTTCCAGATGTCATTTAGATGTTCTTGGTGTTGTGTACGGAGGGTATGCATCGGGATTGTGTGTGTTGAATGAAGATACGACAAATGACAATCAAATCGTAATTGACTTTGGAGGTGGTGTTACTACGATAAATTTCTTTTTCAAAGGGGTATTTTGCGGGTTGGATATTGTTCCGATCGGAGGACAAAATATTACAAAGGATATCTCATATGGTATCAGTGTTTCCAGATCGAATGCCGAGCGTTTAAAAACGTTGCATGGAGCAGCATTTGAATCACTTGATGACAAGAAGGATATGATTTTAGTTCCAATGCAGGAAGAAGATAACACCATAAGCTTACAACAAATGCCGAAAAGCGATTTAAATGTGATAATTCAACCTCGTGTAGAAGAAATATTGAAGTTGGTGAAAGAAAAGATTAACAATTCCGTTTTTAAGAGTGATTTTTCAAGACGATTCGTGATAACGGGGGGCGGTAGCATGCTTACCGGCATGAGAGAATTTGTGTTTCAAAATTTCAAAAAGCCGGTAGAAATGAAAAAAATGGAAGATTTTTCTGAATCTTTCGGTGTGCAAATAGGAAATGATTTCGCGACAGCTATCGGTATGATAAAATTTGCCATGTTGTCGGATAATATTGGGTTAGGTCCCCAAAATAATTCCGAGCAAAAAGAAAAAAATGGATTGCTGAAAAAAACCATAAATTGGATTGAAAACAACTTGTAATACCGAGTTTCGTGCTATAAGATGGTCAACGTGTCGTTGTATGTGGAGGCTTTATGGTTGGAGAAAGTGTTACAGAAGGTGTAGTGGCTGAGAACAGCAGTCAGCAAGGGGATTTTTTCGCGGAAGGTTCATTCCCCGATTCTGAGAATTTCTTGAATCTGAAGGGTGTTGAGTTCGTTGTGGCGAACGCTGATGCTCAGGCGCTTATGCAGTCGCTTTGTGAAAAAAGGATCCAGTTAGGGTTAGAAATTACCCGAGGATTGGGTGCAGGAGCTCGTCCTGATGTGGGGCGTGCCGCGGCAGAAGAAGCGATTGAGGATATAGTTTCCCATATAAAAAATAGTAATATGGTCTTTATCACCGCAGGAATGGGAGGAGGAACCGGTACTGGAGCAGCTCCTGTTGTTGCGAGATTGGCTAAGGAGATGGGGATTCTTACCATCGGTGTTGTGACTAAGCCTTTCCATTTTGAGGGCACAAACAGGATGCGTTTTGCCGAAAAAGGTATTGATGAATTGCAACAATATGTTGATACATTGCTCGTCATTCCTAATCAAAATTTGTTCCGTGTTGCTAATGAGAAAACCACTTTTGCGGATGCATTCCGCATGGCAGACAATGTCTTAAGGGCCGGTGTTCAAGGAGTTACCGATTTGATGGTTATGCCTGGGTTGATTAATTTGGACTTCGCTGATATCAAGACCGTCATGAGCGAAATGGGCAAAGCAATGATGGGGACGGGAGAAGCTGAAGGAGACAGAAGGGCGATAGAGGCTGCGGAAGCTGCGATATCTAATCCGTTACTGGATGATGTTTCCATGAAGGGTGCTCGAGGTATTTTGATAAATATTACCGGTGGGTATGATATGACCCTTTACGAGGTAGATGAGGCGGCGAATAGGATCAGAGAGGAAGTAGATCCTGAAGCGAGGATCATTTTTGGTTCTACTTTTGATGAAAAAATGAACGGGCGCATGAGAGTTTCTGTCGTGGCTACCGGAATTGAGGCGGAGGCTGTAAAAGAAAAGCTGAAGAAGTTGGAAGAAAAAGATGCTGCTGCGAATGCTCAAAGCATTGAAACCGTTGCGTCGAACGAAAATATCGGTCAGGTTGAAACGGTTCAGGAAAAAGTTGCGGTCAATGCTAGAGTTGAACAAGGTCAAGATCATACTTTGGGCGTAATTTCCAACGAGCAACCAAAGAAAAAGAGGTCGTTGTTTGAGAGATTGACGGGTATTAGAACGTTTTCTTCCAGAAAGAACGACGAGGTTTCTACTCAGCGTGTATCCAGAGTATCGGAGCAACAAGAAGAAGATTTGGAGATTCCTGCGTTTTTACGTCGTAACTCCTAATTGTGTTTTGTTTGAATGTATGATACCTTAACGGCGAGAAGTTAAGGTTTATAGGGGTGTAGCTCAATTAGGCTAGAGTGGCGGTCTCCAAAACCGCAGGTTGGGGGTTCGATTCCCTCCGCCCCTGCCATAGAGAGGTTGTAAATGATAAGTCCCGCAGAGTTTGTTAGTCAGGTAAAGAGAGAATTGCAAAGGGTCACATGGCCTACACAGAAAGAAACGATGGGAATGACGGTTGCTGTTATATTGATGGTCATTTTCATGATGGTTTATTTCTTTGTCGCAGATGGATTCATTGTCTGGTGTCTAACCAAGATTTTGGGAGTTTAGGAGCGGAAATATGAGATGGTATGTAGTTAACGTATATTCGGGATTTGAGCAGAGAGTCTTAGAAGCGATATACGATGCTGCTAAGAAGAGAGATTTATCTTCGATGTTCGGAGAGATATTGATTCCGACGGAAGAAGTTGTCGAGATAAAAAAAGGGGAAAAGGTAAAAAGTGAGAGAAAGTTTTTCCCTGGTTATATATTAGTTCAGATGACCCTTACCGACGAGACATGGCATTTGGTAAGAGGAATTTCAAAAGTTTCCGGATTTCTTGGTGCAAGAGGGAAGCCGTTACCTCTCTCAACAGCAGAAGTTCAGAGGATTGTGAAGAGAGTAGAAGATAGTGCTAATAATATTAAGCACACGGTTACTTACGAAGTGGGAGATGCGGTCACAGTCTGTGACGGTCCGTTTGCGTCTTTCCAGGGAGTAATTGAAGAAGTCGAACCTGAAAAAGAAAGAGTGAAGGTTTCGGTGTCTATTTTTGGAAGATCCACAAACGTCGATTTGAGCTTTGCTCAGGTCGAGAAAATTCTTTAAACAGGGTTGAAGAATATAGTTAATATTGTTATAAACTACATGCAAGTGAGGGATAAAGTATGAGAACGTTTTCTCTAAAACAGAGCCAAGTTAAGAGAGATTGGTTCGTTGTGGACGCGGAAGGTTTGATTTTGGGAAGATTGTCTGCGGTTGTTGCTTCTTATTTGAGAGGAAAGCATAAGCCGGAGTTTTCTCCTAACATGAATTGTGGTGATAATGTTGTTATTATCAATGCTGAGAAGGTTCAGGTGACAGGAAACAATAAGTTAGATGATCACAAGTTTTATTGGCATACTGGGTATCCAGGAGGAATTAAGGAGAGAAGTCTTAAAGATATTTTGACGGGGGCTAATCCGGAGAGGGCTATTGAAAATGCGGTCAGGAGGATGTTGCCAAAGGGGCCTTTAGGACGTCAGATGTTAAAGAATTTGAAAGTATATCGTGGATCGGAGCATCCTCATATGGGGCAGCAGCCAAAGGTGTTAGATGTTGCTTCGATGAATTCTAAAAATGTGAAAAGGAGTTAATAATGTCAGAAGAGAAAGTTGAAAGCAAAGTTGATTCTTTTGGCAGAACTTATGGAACTGGGCGTCGTAAAGAATCGGTTGCTCGTGTTTGGTTGAAGCCGGGAAGTGGTGAAATCGTAGTTAATGGACGCAAGATGACAGAATATTTTGGTCGTTCGGTGTTGCAGACTTTGGTATTGCAGCCGTTTTCTGTTACCGATAGAGTGTGTCGCTACGATGTGTTCTGTACTGTTCGTGGAGGTGGATTGTCAGGGCAGGCCGGAGCAGTTCGTCACGGAATCAGCAGAGCGTTGGTTGATTATGAGCCTGATTTGCGTCCGGCGTTAAAGTCTGCCGGTATGATGACCAGGGATAGTCGTACTGTCGAGAGAAAGAAGTACGGATTAATGAAAGCCCGACGCAGCTTCCAGTTCTCAAAGAGATAATATTTTTATCGTTACGAAATTTTCGAGGCTTTCGATTTTTATAGGTCGGGAGCCTCTTTTTTCCCGAAGATGAGGCTGCGAGGGATCGGCGAACCGTTATTCATGTTTCAGAAGAGGAGGTAGTAAATGATCAGTGTAAAGTTACCAAATCAATCATCGATTATCACTGTTATGACTAAAGCAGTGGTGAAGGCCTCCAAGGGATTGCTGAGAGATTTTAACGAATTGGAAAATTTGCAGGTTTCTGTAAAAAGGAACGAAACTTTCGTTACAAGTGCTGATATAAGAGCAGATAAGTTATTAAGGAAGGAACTTTCTTTCGCAAGACCAAGCTATTCTATGCTTACGGAAGAGTCAGGAGAAATGATAGGAGAGGATCCTTCGTACAAGTGGGTAATAGATCCGCTAGATGGAACTTTTAACTACATGCATGGATTTCCTCATTGGGCGATTTCTGTTGCTTTGAAAAAAAATGAAGAAGTAGTTGCTGCCGTTACCTATGATCCAGTGAAAAATGAAATGTTTTGGGCTGAGAAAGGCTGCGGAGCTTATTTAAACGACCGAAAAATTCGAGTTTCCAACAGAAACAGAGTAGGGGATTTGTTGATTTCCTTGGGAAATCTGCCGGGAGCTCCGAGGTCGTTAAATCAAAGTACAAGAAAGTCAGGATCAATGACCTTGGACATGGCTTATTTGGCTGCGGGTCGTTTTGATGTGCTTTACAGTGTACCAAATTCAAACGAGTGGGATATCGCCGCGGGAATGCTCTTTGTAAAGGAGGCTGGTGGAATTCTTCTGGACAAGAGCGGTAATCCAATTCATTCCGAGAAGGATTTGGCGATTATGACTAACATAGGTTTAAGCTCGATAGCGCCGAAGTTAGTAAAAATATAATTTCGATGAAATTTTTAACGGTTTTTGCTGAAAAATGCGGAGATATCTATTGATGATCTTTTGCGGATTGTGCTAGGATCAAGCAATTTGTAAGGAGTTGTTTCGTATGAATAAGACAGAATTTGTAAGAGCTATGGCTGAAGAGGCTGGGTTGAGCGTGAAGGATGCTGGAGCTGCATTAGACGCTTTTATGGAAGTTACCAAGAAAATGTTGGTCGCAGGAGAGAATGTGAATCTTATTGGATTCGGATCTTTTGAGGTTGCCGAGAGAAGTGCAAGACCGGGTCGTGATTTCAAGACAGGAAAAACAATTAAAGTACCTGCTTCCAAGACTGTAAAGTTCAGAGTTGGGAAGACGTTGAAGGATGCTGTAAGAGCGTAATCTCAACATCTTTTCTTTTTTTGTTTGGCGTCGGACGTTCGACGCTTTTTTGCTATGTATTAAAAAATTCGCCTGTTTTCTCAAAAATTAACAATAAATTAACTAGTTTTATATAAAGTCAAAGAAAGGTCAAATTCATTGGTCTGAGTCTATTTGGTGATTTCAGTATTATTTGTAAAAAATTTCGCGTTAACAGAAGGAGAGAATTATGAGCAAATTTTTACTAATAGGTTCGGTTGCGGCAATGCTTTACGGAGATTGCGTTTGGGGAATGGGCGATGATATCGATCCGTGGAGGGGCACGTCTTCAACGAGTTCAGGGCAATTCAGCGCAGAGTCCTCACAAAACAACGCAAATCCAAAAGTCAGAAGTCGGCGAAATTCTACGGCTTTCTCCCAAGATAAACAAACTCAAACTGAGCAATCGCAGTTCGAGCAATCCTGGAGTGGACAGACGCAGGCGAATCCTCAGCAATTTCAGGAAAACAGGTTTATAAAAATTGAATTCGAAGGAGTTAAAGGGTATGCCAGTGCTCCTACTGGTGCTGTTTTGAACAACACATATATGCAATACCATTATGCTCCGTCAAACAATTCAAAAATAGGGCGGGCGACGCCTACCACAGTAGTGACTGTGACAAGAGATGATCTTAAAAGTTGGAACGACATTTCGGAAATCCGCTATGCCAATGACGTATCCTACGATCAGTTGGAAAATCCGAAGGTGATTTTATACAGAAATAAGGACAACAGCTGCTATATTATTCTCAGAACTAATGACGGAAAAAAATACGGCGTTTTTTACGGACTGAACGAACGCAATGTCGAGATAGGCAGGAATTCGTTCGCGGTCTATGACGTTTCGGAAGATGTCGGCAGTTTCACCGACGGCGTTGAGCGACTGATCTACGTGGATGAATCAGGATTGTATTTCGTGCCGAGAGCAAAAAATCCTGTGGAAGATGTGATTAAGACATATCAAAACGAAGGAAAATTCAATTTCGAGGGCTCTGTCATAAAGGTTTCGGCAATCGATGGAACCATAATCTGGAACGGCGAGCCCGTAACCGAGGATAATTTCTTTGATAATTGGGTTTTAGAAGAGCGCGAAGTTGAAAGAGAGGTATCTAAACAGAGCGGAAAAACGGTTGTAGAAAAAGTAAAACAGAATCAGAATGTGCTTTCAACTAAACAGCCCAAGTTGGAAGAGATTATAAGGAATTTTTATCCGCCTGCGGGATACTACGATGGAATTTTGGAGTTGTATTATAATAGTAAAGTATTTGGAGGTAAAGGTATGGATTATCTGAATGCTTATGGTGTACCTAAGAGAAATGCTCATAGAGAGATAACAATAAATCTAAAAGACAGAAATTGGTTTAATTCTTTCATAAACAATCGTCTACAAATAGCCAAAGCCAGAAGCAAAAGTGGAGCTGAAGAATTAGTTCGTGATGGTAAGTTTGTATCGATTTTAGATGACACCTTTATAACGATTTTATATGGCAACTATGATATAGTGCGCCTTTATGGAAAAATTCGTGATGCTATATATGCTCAATTTAGAGATAAAAAAGAAAAACGACAGCCGCTATCTTTTTTGATCAAAGACCCGGAATTTATAAGGAGCTTGAAACCTGCATTTAAAGAATTAGAAAAAGATTACGCGCATAATAAAGAATCCGACATGTGGATTCTATTCGAAATTGTCAGAAATCTTTAATTAGTTTTCCTTTACCTCACCTGGAGGAGACATTGTCTCCTCCGATTTTGATTCCGTTGAGTTGTTTACTTTTTATTAACGGTTAGTGTGCTTTTATAGCATCGGAGGAACTAATGACCGATCGAAATATTTTTAACGATGCAACTCTGGTGAAAATACCTTCTGTTGCAGTGATTATTCCCTGCTTCAACGAAGAAAGTACGATATTTGACGTCGTGAGCGATTTCAAAAAAGTCCTTCCGAAGGCGACGGTGTATGTTTACGACAATTGTTCCACCGACAGCACTTTTGCGGAAGCTGAAAGGGCAGGGGCGGTGGTCGTGAAATCCAGAAAAAGAGGGAAGGGGAACGTTGTTCGCAAAATGTTTTCCGACATAAACGCCGACATGTATATCATGGTGGATGGCGACAATACTTATTCGTCCGAGGATGCCGTGAAAATGCTGGATTTGATTCGAAACGAGCAGATGGACATGGTGGTGGCAGCGCGAAACGAAATTTCGGACAAAGCTTATCCTGTGGGACATAAATGGGGAAACAAATTGTTCAACTTTGCACTGAAGCTGCTGTTCAATAGCGAGTTCAAGGATATTTTTTCGGGATATCGCGCGTTTTCGAAGAGGTTTGTTAAAACTTTTCCGATTACGTCCAACGGATTTGATATTGAGGCGGAACTGTCGATTCACGCGCTTACCCTATCTTTGCCGTGCGCCGAAGTCGATTCTGATTATCACGAGCGACCGGAAAATTCTCATAGCAAATTAAGTACTTTTAAAGACGGATTCAAAATTTTGTGGAGCATAGTAAGATTATTGAAGGAGAATCGACCTCTGCTGTTTTTCGGAATGATATCGCTGCTGTTGTTTTTGCTGTCGATTGGGCTGGCTTATCCTGTTTTGACAACTTTTTTGGAGACAGGACTAGTGCCAAGACTGCCGACTGCGGTTTTATCAACAGGGATTATGATGGTCTCTTTCCTGAGTCTGACCTGTGGGATGATACTGGACAGCCTATCTCAGGCTCGCATTGAAATCAAAAAACTGCATTATCTGCAATATGATATCAAAGGAATCAACCCACTTATTTAGCGATCGAGGAAATTAATTTGGACATTTCTTTGTTAGCGGTATCCAGATCTTTTACGGGAGCGAAAGTTTTTCTGTGGTGCGGTGTTGCTCCGTATTGAACAATGGCGCAGATGTGTCGTTGTGATCCGTATCCGACGTTTGTACTCCACCCATATTGTGGATATTTTTTGTCCAGTTCTTTCATAATATTGTCACGATGTTCTTTTGCAATGATTGATGCCAGCGCAATGGACATAACAGTATCGTCTCCCTTTACTATTGTTCTCACTTGAGTATTTTTTAACTCTGGAGCTTTGTTTCCGTCAACCAAAGTCAAAGGTTTTGATAAATTCAGAGATATATAAGCTCTTTGCATAGCCAAAAAAGTTGCCTGCAAAATATTTAAAGAGTCAATTTCCTCGACGGACGCCATTCCGATGGAATATTTCAGGATTTCCTTCGGCTGTTTTTCGATCCAATTCAGTACTTTTTTTCTCTGGTTATGAGACAATTTTTTGGAATCTCTTATTACTATTTCATCCTTTTCAATTAGAGCAACTCCTTTTTCGCTGATCCATACAGCGGCGGTTACGACAGGTCCGGCCAAAGGTCCGCGCCCGACTTCGTCTATGCCAATACAATCATCGGGGCTAACGTTGTTTTCCAAATACCACAAAGGATTCATCTTCTATCTTTCGTCTAAGAAACGTATCATTATAGCGATGTATTTTGGCGATTGAAACAGGGATGTTTCGTAAATTTTCGGGTGTCCTTCCGAAAAATCGGCTGCGAGTGACGTATTGCCATTTATTTGATAATTTTTTCAAAAATTAACCCTTAGTTAACTAGTTTCAGGTAACATTAAAATTAAAAGGGGCGATCGGCCCGAGTTCGTATTTTTTCTGTGTTTTTGTAAAAAAATTTAATAGATTGGTTTTTTTATAAAGGAGAATAGAAATGAGAAAATTGTTACTAGTGTGTTCGGCAATTCCGAAATTTACATCCCTTCCGCACACTGCACCATTTTAGAAAACTCTTCAATTTTTAAACTTGCTCCGCCTATGAGGACTCCGTCAACGGAAGAAATTTTCAAAATGTCAGATATATTTTTGATATTCACAGAACCTCCGTAGAGGGTAGGGCATTTTAAGTTTGTCGTTTGTTTGATAAAACTCAAAATTTCGTGAATTTCCGAGGTGGTCGGAGTTTTTCCGGATCCGATGCTCCAAACGGGTTCGTAGGCGATGATTGCTTTCGATAGATTTGCGTCCTCTTTAAATTTGCTGAGCTGAATCGATAAAATGTCGCGCCATTCCGATCTTTCTGTTTCAGTTTCTCCGATGCATACAATTGGAGTGATGCCTAAATCCATCAATGTATTGTATTTTTTGAAAATAATTTCATCTGATTCACCAAATATACGGCGTCTTTCGGAATGTCCGATGATTGCATATTTGCAGCCGAGATCTTTCAGTAATAAAGGGCTTATTTCTCCAGTAAAGGCCCCGTTCATTTTTTCAGAACAATTTTGAGCACCTAAAGAATGAGAAAAATTTTGAAATTTGTAAAGTAAAGGAAACGGAGGGCACACAATAACTCGATTTTTTGTTTTGATCGAATTTATTTTTTTCAAAAAATTTTCTGTGAACTCGATATTGCCGTTCATCTTCCAATTTGCGACCAAAATTTTCATAAAATTCCCCTTATTTATGCTTGCTACAACATCCGACACTTAATAATATAACTGTGTATTTGAAATTAGGGAAGAATCAATGCTGGAATTAATTCGTAAATATTCTAAATCAATTGTGGTGAAGATATTTTTGACGATTTTAGCTGGATCGTTTTTTTTGTTTTTTGGGTTTTCTTATGTTGTCGATAAACTCAGAGGGAGAGATTACGTTGTAAAAATTGCAAACGTAAAGATTAGCCCTCAAGCTTTCAAATACGAAAAAAATAAGAAACTTAGTGCTATAAAAGGACGTAAGGACAGCATAGATAGTAAGGAACTTTCCAATACAATTCTTCATCAAATAATTTGGGAGAATGTTATAAAATTAGCGGCGAAAGATTTTGGTATAATCGTTTCGGATTCCACTATGTACAGTCATATAAGTAACATGGATGTATTCAGAACAAGCGACGGACATTTCAATGCAGCGAATCTGAGAAAATTTTTAAGAGCAGTAGAAATGTCAGAAAGTGAATTTTTGAATTCTTCAAGAAGAGAAATTAAGTCACACATTATTCAATTTCCGTTCAGATATATTTCTCTGATAGATGAGTTTAAGTATTATTCGAAAATAAGAACCGAGAAAAGGCGTTTGAAATTTTTTGAGATTAATCCTTCCTCATTCAGAGTAACACAGACTCCGACGGATGAGGAATTAGAAGAATTCTATAACAATAATTCCGAGAAATTTGAGATTCCAGAAAAGCGTTCATTTGACATCCTGATTCTGTCTATGAATAGGGTAGAAAAAAATACAAATATTCCTCAGGAAGAAATCATAGAGAGAGCTCGTGATCTCTACGGAGATGATTACACGGAAAAGAGCCTGGAAAAATTTATGGAAACGGAAGAATTCAAAAGTTTTAAGCAAGAAAGAGTTGCCGAGACAGCAGAGGAAATTACACGTCAAGTAGAAGACGACTTGGTTTCAGGAAGTACGATTGAAGAGGTTACGGAAAAATATGGTTTGAGATCTTTGAGTATAAAGGATGTTGCGTTAGACGAAACAGATAAAATCGCTCTTCCATTCAAAAAAGATGTTATGACTGTAGCTTTCGGGTCGGATGAGAAAGAGGTCGGAAATTTCAATGAAGCAGAGGATTCCAATAAAAAATTGGTGCAGTGGTTGGTTTATGTGTCTGATATTAAACCAAAGCATGTTGAACCTATTGATCAAGCAAAAGAAAAAGTAAAGTTGGCGTGGCACAGAGATCAGCAGCGTGACAAAGCTCTGACAGTTGCGAATGACATAATATCAAAAGTATCTAAAGGAGAGAAGTTCGCTGACTTAGCGAAAAAAGGAAATTATAAATTAAAATCGACGGCTTATTTTGATAGTCATGGAATAGCCTCTGACGAAAAAGCTAAATCAAAAATTATAGACGATTTGCATGAAGAAGTTTTTTCCAAGATTAAAAATGAAGTAGGAATTAAGGAACTGAAGGGTAATTTCGTGGTCTATCAATTGTCCGACATAAGTTACGATGAGAAAAAAGAAGATAGGGAAAGACAAGAAGATTACGTTTTGCTGTTGCAAGATTATACTAAGGATATGTTTCAGCAGCTTATCGGATATTTATCCAAAAAGTATGAAGTGAAAGTAAATTACGATATTCTTAAAGAAGTTGATGAAGCAATAGATCCGTCGGCTTTGGATGACGTGTTTTAGGTATTTGTAACACTTGAAAAGACGCCGTTTTTTTTGTATTTTCAGTGTTGAGAAAATTTAGGGTATTTCGTATTGAAGTTAGAGGAAAGAATAAGAGGAATTATTGAAGCTCCGTTGGAGAGCAAGGGATATGATTTAGTTCGTGTTAATATCGTCGGAGGCAAGAAGACTTTAGTGGTCAGTATAGATATTGATCGTTTGGACGAGAAGAATGTTACAGTTGACGATTGTATAGAGGCAAATCATTTGGTTTCTGCGATTTTAGATGTTGAAGATTTTATAAACGGAGCGTATAATCTAGAAGTTAGTTCGCCCGGTGAGAGCCGTCCTCTTGCAAAGATCAGAGATTTTAAGCGTTTTTGCGGTCAGGTTGCAAAGATGGAGCTGGTTAATCCCATAGAGGGGATAAGGAAGTTTACGGGTAAGATTGTAAGTGTCGACGAAAAGGAGAATCTGATCAAGGTTGAGGTTCCCGAGGAAGACAATCGAAAGATTTGTTTGTCCATCGATGATATAAAAAGGGCTAATGTGAAAAGAGAGTTTTAAAGAGGAGATGAGTTATGTCGACGGCTTTGTGGACGGATTCTAAGTTTTATGGACCTGAGTTATTACAGGTTGCCGATTCTGTTGCTCGGGAAAAAGGTTTGAATAAAGATCAGGTTTTGGAAGCCATGGAAGGAGCCATCCAAAAGGCTGCGAAATCTAGATATGGACATGAGAGTGACATAAGAGCAAATATCGATAAGAAAACCGGAGAAGTCACCATAATGAAGTATTTAACGGTGAAGGATCCAGTTGAGGACGAGTTTAACGAAATTACTTTGGACGAAGCGAAGAAAATGGATCCGAATGCTGAGATCGGGACGGTGTTTACCACAAAACTTCCTCCGATTAATTTCGGAAGGGTTGCTGCTCAGACAGGTCGCCAGATAATTGTGCAAAAGATTCGTGAAGCAGAGAGAGAGAAGCAGTACAATGAGTTTAAGGACAGAGTCGGTGAAATAGTCAGCGGTGTGGTAAAGAGAGCTGAGTTTAATTCCGTCACTTTGGATGTAGGTCATACGGAAGCAGTAATTAGGAGAGATCAGTTGCTTCCGAAGGAAAATTTCCGAGTCGGTGACAGGGTTAGGGCTTATATTGCAGATGTTTCCAGAGAGGACAGAGGTCCTCAGATATTTTTGTCCAGAACTCATCCGCAGTTCTTGGTTAAGTTGTTTTGGCAGGAAGTTCCGGAAATTTATGAGAGAGTTATCGAAATTAAATCTGTGGCGAGAGATCCCGGCAGTCGAGCTAAGATAGCTGTCTACACAAGTGATGCCAATATTGATCCAATCGGAGCTTGTGTTGGTGTGCGAGGCAGCAGAGTGCAGGCGATTATCCAGGAGCTTCAAGGAGAGAAGATAGATATCGTTTTATGGTCAGATGATCCGGCGACTTTCGCCGTTAATGCGCTTGCTCCGGCCGAAGTTTCAAGAGTTGTTGTTGATGAAGAAAATCACAAGTTTGAGGTTTTGGCGCCGGATAGTCAATTGAGTTTAGCAATAGGAAGACGGGGACAAAATGTTCGGCTAGCATCGATGCTAATTGGTTGGAACGTGACGGTGGTTTCCGAAACGGAGGCGCTGGAAAGAAAGAACAAGGAGTATCACGAGAGTTCGAAGGCCTTCATGGATGCCTTGGATTGTGACGAAGTTATCGCTCACTTGTTGGTAACTGAAGGTTTTTCAAATGTGGAAGAATTGGCTTATATTTCCAAAGAAGATTTATCTTCTATCGAAGGATTTGACGAGAATCTGGCAGAAGAGTTGATAAACAGGGCTAACGTCTATTTGAGCAAAAAAGAAGAAGAGATAAAAAAGCAGTTAAGTGAAAAGAATATCGATGAAAAAATAATAGAATTGGATGCGTTCTCTAATAGTGATTTGCTCGTTCTGGCGAATGCTGGAATTCTGAAGTTAGACGACGTTGCCGATTTGAGTGTGAGTGAGTTGGTTGAGCTTTTACCAAATCTTTCTGATGATGAAGCCAGTAGCGTCATTATGAAAGCCAGGGAACATTGGTTTAAGTAGATTGGAGATATTATGGCAGAAGTAAAGAAGGGAACATTAAGCTTATCGCGTCCCACAGATGTGAAAAAGAGTACGGATTCTCCGATCGGAAGAGTGAGGCAAAGTTTTTCTCACGGAAAATCTAAAGTTGTTACTGTTGAGGTGAAAAAGAAGCGGTTTGTTCGTCCTACTGGAAAGGTGGCAACAAGTAATTCTAAGTCTTCTTCAGAGCTTCGGCAGGGAGATTTGACCTCTGCAGAACTGCGAACCAGGTTAAAAGTTGTTAAAGATGCGATAAAGGAAAACAAGGAGCAAGAGAAGAAGCTTCGTTTACAAAAAGAAGCCGATGAAAAATTGCAACGGGAACTCGAGGCTGAAGGAAAGTCGGCAGATGAGAATTTGAAATATCAGGAATCTCAGGATAAAGCAGAAGATTCAAGAGAGTTGGACTCGGGGTCGTCATCAGGATCAGATACCGAGGAGAGAAAGGTAGGAAAGAAAGCTGAAAAGAGAACTTTTTCAAACAATTTAGTAAAAATCAAAGAATCTCACAGCAAGATTCAACCTAGAAGAGGTATGCACTTTGATAAGTATTCCGATTCTTCCGAGAGCGAGGATAATTTTATAAGGACTAATAATCCTCAGAAAAAAACTCTTACGGTAAAGAAGGATATCAAAGAATTAAAAGGGAAATATTCTGCTTCTTCCGGAAGAATTTCGATATACAATGCATTAGATGATGAAGGAGAGGAGAGGACTCGCTCTTTATCTTCGCTTCGTCGAGCAAGACAGAAAAATAAGCAGAATGCTGCCAAATCTCAGGAAGAAATCAAAGTAATAAAAGAAGTAGTTATTCCTGAGACCATAAGCGTTCAAGAACTTTCGAACAGAATGGCTACGAGGACAGGTGAGGTCATAAAGTGCCTCATGAAACTCGGAACAATGGTTACGGCTAACCAGATTATAGATGCGGATACCGCGGAGATCGTTGTTACGGAATTTGGGCATAAGGTAAAGAGAGTAAGTGACAGTGATGTCGAGTTGATTTTGAAAAAGGTTGATACTGAGGCGGATTTAAAACCAAGGCCTCCTGTCGTTACAATCATGGGACACGTTGATCATGGAAAAACTTCCCTCTTGGATGCTTTGAGGAAGACTGACGTCGCTCTGAATGAAGCCGGAGGAATCACTCAAGGAATCGGTGCGTATCAGGTAACTTTGAAAGATAACAGAAAAATAACTTTCATTGATACCCCAGGGCACGCAGCGTTTACCGAAATGAGGTCCAGAGGAGCCAATGTCACCGATGTTGTTGTTTTGGTCGTGGCTGCTGATGACAGTGTAAAAGATCAAACTATTGAGGCGATACATCATGCAAAAGCCGCGCAAGTTCCTATGATTGTTGCGATTAACAAAATGGATAAACCAGGGGCAAATCCTGACAAAGTAAGAAAAGACTTAATGAATTATGAAGTGTTTGTTGAGTCTTACGGTGGAGACGTCATGGATGTTGAGATTTCGGCAAAAGCGAAGATGAATCTGGATAAATTAGAGGAAGCCATTCTCCTACAAGCAGAGATGTTGGAATTGAAAGCGAATCCTGACAGAACTGCAGAAGGTGTTGTCATAGAATCCAAGGTGGAAAAAGGTTTGGGGTCTGTTGCGACAGTGCTGGTAAATAAAGGGACCTTAAAAGTAGGTGATATTTTCGTTTCAGGAACGGTTTTTGGTAAAGTTCGAGGAATCAAGAATGATTGTCGCAAAAATTTGCCGGAATTAACTCCTGGAATGCCGGGGGAAATTATCGGATTCAATGGGACGACGGTACCGGGTGATGATTTTGTTGTCGTTGAGGATGAAGCGAAAGCCAGAGAGATCGCGAACTATCGGGACAGAAAAAAGAGGGAACAATCCTGGGTTGTGTCTACTCGTACTACCGTTGAGCAAATGTTCTCTAAATTGGAATCAGATGAAAAGTTGCAGGTTTTATCAGTGATTTTGAAGGCTGATGTCCAAGGGGCTTCCGAAGCGATTAGTTCCAGCTTGCAAAAATTATCCAATGATGAGGTGGCGATAAAGATTATTCATTCGGGTGTAGGAGAAATCACCGAAAGTGATGTCGTTCTGGCCAAAGCGTCTCAGGCAATGATTCTCGGGTTTAACGTAAGAGCGAATATGCAAGCCAGAGATCAAATTGCTCGAGATCGGATACAAGTTAAGTATTATTCCGTGATCTATGATCTAATCGATGACATGAAAGCTCTATTATCTGGTATGTTAGCTCCTGACGAAAGGGAAAAGGTAATTGGTAGCGCGGAAGTCAGGAAAATTTTCGATATTTCGCGTTACGGTAGAATCGCCGGGTGTATGGTTTTGGATGGTGTGGTTAGGAGAGGATCTAAAGTTCGATTGATACGTGATGGAATAGTTGTTCACACAGGTGCTGTGAAATCGGTTAGACATGAAAAGGATGATGTAAAGGAGGTCCGAGCCGGATTTGAGTGCGGTATATGTCTGGAGAATTATAACGATATACATTTGAAAGATGTTATCGAATGTTACGAAATTGAAGAAATCGCTCGTAAGCTGTAATGGATTTCTCATGAAAAATAACAATTGTTCAAGAGCAGATAAGGTAGCTTCGGAAATAAAGAAAATCGTTTCAGAATACTTGATTCGTGGAGAATTTGAAGTCAGTGAAGGTATAAATCCTTTAATGATAGTTATAACAGACGTAGTAGTCAGTTCTTGTCTGCGTCACGCAAAGATTTTCGTTTCTTCGATTTCTGATGATTTAGACGGCGGTGTTTGCAGGGACTACTTGGAAAATCATTCCTCTCAAATAAGAAAAAATATAGGAATCAACATAAAATTAAAGTTTGTTCCTGAAATTAAATTTTTAATAGATACCTCACGTGAACGAGCAAAAAGGATAGAAGATATCCTAAAGGCTCCGGATTTTTTAAGGTAGAGAGTTGCTTATGTTACTGTAAATCCTTGTATATCCGTTACCCACAGATCTGTATCCGCCCACAAGGGCAATGCTTAATAGAGAGGCGATCAAGACATACTCAATTAAAGTGGCTCCTTTACAGGGTTTTTTGAATTTAAATTTCTCTAACCTCATTTTCGTTTCCATTAATACATATGGGTATGATACGCGAATAATGTAAAGAAATGGTTAATTTTTAGGGGGAAATATCTTTTTCACTATAAATTATTTGAGTCATAGTTTTTTTGTTAATTTTATTAAAAAATTCTTTAAATTGGTTTTATTTTTTGTATCTTAAACTTGGGTTGAAGGATTGGGAAAATGAATAGTAGTTATGAAAAAGTTTGCTCTGCTCGCCGGTAGTATACGGTAGTAATGTTTCCGTTTTCCTTGCAAACTCGATCAAAAATATGAGGCAAAGCCCTGTGGTTTCGAGCCTGATTCGTAAACTGCACGCCGTTGTCCGTCAGAATCGTAT
>CADARG010000016.1 GCA_902790255.1 uncultured Pseudomonadota bacterium
GCAGATCTCTCCATGGTGCCCCGGTTCGCAAAATCCAAAACACCGCATTTATAAACCTACGGTTGTCTTGCGCCTTGCCTCCCCAACTGCCTTTTCTTCCCGGCAACAGTGGCTCCAACTTGCTCCAAAATTCATCTGATATGTCGTGTCTGTGTATACTTTCGTCTTCCATTTTTTTTCCTATCACAATTTTTCTTAGTATATCATAAACCTTGTGACGACACTATCTAGGAGGAATGCCCCATATACCCAACAATTCCAAGTATTATTATCCAATTTCTTCAGTAACAAAGAAGCCGTTAAATCTTCTAGCACAAATAAACTTTGTGGATATGCCTCATCTGGAGCCTTTTCCGAGAGATGGTTTATTGCAGTTTTTTATCAATTTTGAAGATGATTGCTTTGGGTTTGACGATCAAGATTTTGTTGTTCAATATATTCCATTTGAGGATACCAACTATGGAAAATATGATAATCCGATAAACTTGGACCTCATATGTTTTGAAAATGAATATTCTCCAATTGAGGGCACACTAAAATTAAATGGTCGTATTGCAACGCAGGCTCCGACATTATCATACATAGACTTTAAAGACTTGTTTTCAGAATATTCGTCGAATCCGGATTTCCATACATATTATTCTACCGTCATTAATTGTTATAACGAGCATCAAATAGGTGGATATCCTGATTGTTGTCAAGGTGAATTTGATTGTATATCGCCAGACAAAGATTACGTATTATTGCTACAGTTGGGTTGTACAGATCACGTATGTTTTGGAGATGCTGGCGTTATGAACTTTTTTATAGAAAGAAATGACCTGGCATGTTTGAATTTTTCAAACGTTAGAGCTCAATGGGATTGCGGTTAACAAAAGCCAATTTAATTTATGGTCGAAAGACTGCGCCTGCCATAAAGTTGCAGGTGCTATGATCGAGTGACGCTTTGTCACTCCTTCTCTTTCAGCACCAATTTTTGAATACCGAACATAGCAAGCAGCGATTCGATGACCAAATCAACATGGCTTGGGGTATAGTAAATTATAATCGCTGCTATTACAGCTATTACTCCCTTAACTTTATCATTTTCAAATACTGATTTTAAATCCATTTTCTCCTCCTAAAATAAAATTGCTCTATAAGCCCTGTTCAGCCAGCCTTTTAAAAATTTTTGCTGGCTTGGATTTTTGGCTGCGATCTGGCGATAATATCCTGCAGCCTCCGATTTGATTGCCGCCAACAAACAACGCGGTTCAGAATCTGTCGTTGCTAGAAGCGTCTGTGAGCCCATCAAACCATCTTCCTGGACATTCTTACCCACTGAACGCAAAGCCCTCTGTAAAACGATTACAGCGGATCGAATTCCTAAATTCACTGACAAATCAAAGACTTGCATTGCAATCAAATCGTCCGAAATTTCCTCAAATTTACCCTTCTGCCAGAAGTCTCGATAGTAGATTTTTTTCGCATCCTCGAGGGTTAACTCTCTGATATTTAAGCTTGGATAGCTTCTTTTCGTGATGCCGAATTTGGTTTCACCTCCAGGATCATTTTTATCGAAAACATAACCTCCTTCGTTTTGGATTACATATTCGAATGCTTTTTCAAATTTTCGGCTGTACATTTTTCATTTCCTTTCATTTCCCTCCAACACATTCGATGTTTGTCGTAAATCCGTTGGAACTCAACGAATGTTCTACTCTCGAGATTATCCAATTTATTGGAATCTTAGTTGGAAAACCTCGTAAAATTACAGGACTTTCCGCAAACAAATCCGGACGACCTTCCGTTGAAAATCTGAAAGTCTTATTGTTTTTTTCGATTCTTTTCTCCTTGGATTTGACCGCTGCTAAAGCATCCTTTTCCGACGAAAATATTTCGTTTAATTCAATTTCCGGATCACCTAAACCCGCATGAACCAAATGATATTCTCCGGATTTTTTATCATACCAATTGGCATATATCGTTCCAGTTGCTCTGTTCGTTCCTGTTTCCGTTTCTTTAAAATTACAGGAATAATTAGCCACTTCAGAAGATTCTATGTATTTAGTGGGCAAGCTTTTTCCCGATACTGACTTCCCCGTCATATCTTCTGAAAAAATCAAATGATTATCTATTGGTTTTGTGACCGCCCCGACTTTGTTTGCAATCCGAGTTAGATAATTGATGTCGCTCTCGCCGAATTGCGGATTATCTGATAAATCTATATCTTCGTAATCTTCGGACAATTCGGAATCTAAATCTACCGATGACATATATTCGTTTAACTTTACATTATTTGTTTTCGTTTTCTGAGATCTCATGGATTTCGGCAGAGCATTCGCAACAATTTTTATCGTTCGTCGCGCTCCGTCGATTGCGATTTCACGAACATAATATGTGCCGATTTTCGTCAATCCCTTTTCTTGATAGCCAAGAGAAATCGTCACTTTCGCTTCGGTATTCGGAAACTGCAATGCATTATCAAAATCATCTAGTTCTATCTCGCAAGAATCAGAAACAAATCCAGTCTGGTCTGTAGTACGAATTGAAATAACTCGGTCTTTCGGGAAATTCGATTGTCCGTTAATCGAAATAGAAAAATCAGGCGTTAGCTCCATAGTTTTACCTCGTTACCTGTTTTTTGAGTTGCTTCGATGTATGGAAGTTTGATAACTGTTCCTGCGCTGAGTATTTCTTCGGTAACATTCGGATTAGCCTTCATTACTTGCTCCAAAGCAGACATCGTCCCGTAATGTTTCCAAACTATCCAATCCAAAACATCGCCGTCTTTTGTTATATAGGTCACCATTTTAAATAGCTCCTTGCGATATTCGTGGCCGTATCAACAATCGAGCTTTCGGAAGCACTCCACGCAATTGAATTCGTCGCACCTGGAGAACGTTTCAAAATCAAAGTAAATTCGATTTTCTGAGGTTTCCCATTTCTGCCAAAGTAGCTTTGAGTTTCCTTGATCGATGCAATTACAAATTTCCCAAGAATTTCACCGTTATCGTTGATTAAATTGCTTGCTATTTTGCATAAATCTGATGATCGAATCGCTTCAATGCTGCTATATCCCGAATTTTCCGAAAGATTTAAAAAGTTCATAATTTTGGATGTCACGCTGTTTCCTATTGTATTTGTCACAGAATTTTCTTTGTTGAACTTGGGATAGAAAATCCCTTCAATTTCTATTTGATCTTTTGAAACACCGAGATTCTGTAAATTCGGCAAATCGCCAACACGTTCCGTATCCGACCAATTATATTCGGTTGTGCGAGTCATTGAGTTCGGAGTCATCGTTTTCAAATTGAACTGAAAATCACCAAGTATCATTTGCTTCTCCGTTCACTATATCGCCTCCGCCGCTTCGTCATATAAGAATGTTTTGCTGTAATCGCTGACTCGATTCACCACTTTATTCGCTATGGCTTCAGGATTATCGTTTTTGTTAGCATTAATTGTGATCGAAAAATTATTGTTTTGATTTCGTGTAACGTTAGAGTTTGCGGGTTTTAATTCTCTCGGTATTTTTAATTGAGGAGATGTTTTTTCCCCTCCGATTTTCGGAAGCCACCCTTTTAACTTATCTAACATTTCTAACGACGGCTTGAAGAAACTTTCCAACGGACCTTTGATCCAATCAAAAAATCCTTTTAAATATTCTTTCAACTTTTCCCAACCGGATTTTATTTTTTCACCAACATTTAGCGCATCGACGTATTTGAAAAAACCATCCCAGGACGGAGCTATATCTTTCCAAATATTTTTGAAGAAATTTTTCACCGATTCCCAAGCCGGAATTACGGAGTCGCCGCCAAAATAAAGTTTATCAATGATCGCTGAGATATTCTCCCAAACATCACCGAGAATGCTTCCAACTTGAACTATAAATTTTCCCCCGAATTTCAGAAACTCGAAAAACTCTTTAAACTTACTTATCGCGATACTTGTCCAGCTCACAATCGTATTCCACGTTTCGCTTATCCAATTTTTGAAATCGCTCCACGCCTGCTGTGGTTCATTCCATAGTTTGGTGAAAAACCCTTTGATCGGCTCCCAATTTTTGTATATCAAATACGCTGTAGCAGCTATCGCGGCACCTATCGCCAATATTGGATGGGCCAGCAAAATCTTCCCGAGAGATAACAGTCCGCTTCCAACCGAACCAATTCCTTTAAAGACAAACGGCAAAACCGTCGTTGCGAAAAACCAGCTGATTTGGCACAGCCATCCAAACGTGTTTACTCCGAATTTCACGATGTTAAAACTGAATCTAAGCAGCGAACCGAAGGCTTTTAACCCCGCTCCGGCAATCGATAATGTTCCGCTTAACAATGAAAACGCGCCTCTTAACACACCGCCGATAAGTTTTGAAGCCAGCCAAAAACCGGCAGTCGCTACCCCAATATTTGCTGAAACTTGACCGAATTCCGCAGTTGATTCTTTTATGGATCCGGTCTTCACAGACATGTTCGATAGCTTAAACTCATTAAAGATATCCGACAATTTCTTGCTTTTTATGGATTCAAAGAAAGATTTTATCTTCGTCTTTCCGGAACTGCTGAGCCATTTCACTCGATCAATCAATGTTTTGAAACTAAATTGTATTTTCCCGTCTAAAGTTTGAGACAGACCAAGAAAACCGCTGCTGATTCCTACGATTCCGCCAACCAACTTTAAAAATCCGACCAACAGAGCTTTTCCCGCAATTCCGGTAGCTGTCAATCCCAGTAATAATCCTTTACCAACAATAACCAGTCGATTAAAACCTCCCAACAAAAATGTTGATGCGTATCCGAGAGCAAATATTCCTATTTTAAGACCTATAAGCGCACTGATTCCGAGTATTACGTTTTTTACCAGCTCCCCGTTTTTATCCATGAATTTTGAAAATCTATTCAGTCCATTGGTCACTATACTCAAAAATCCTTTAAACGGACCGATTAATATATCACCGATTTTTCTTGTTACATTTTCGAGCGAAGATAAAAATGTTTTCAAATTTCCTGAAGCAGTAGCAGCATGCGAATAATCACTTCCAAATGATCCGCTCACATTTTTCATGTTGGTTGCCGCATGCAGATTTTCTTTATATGTTTTCAGATGCTGAACCAACAAGCCAACATTCATTGCCGCCCGCTTACCGAAAATATCATTCAGAGCCGTTCGGCGCGTAACGTCATCAAGCTTTGAAAGTCCCTCCAGTAATTTCATAATGGCTTTTTGCGGCGATTCTCCGACTTCTTTCGCAAAGCCATGAATGCCAATTCCCATTCGGTGAAAAGCTTTTGCTCCTGCCCGACCCAAGCTGCCGGTAACGGAAAGTTTTTGAAGTATTGTATTCAAAGTCGCGCCGGCTTCATCCGCTGTTTGTCCCATGGATTTAAAAGTAGAAACAAGCGCACCAACTTCGGCTGTCGTAAATTTAAAAGCAGATAATCCGGAAGACGATTTTATAATCGAGCGCACAATTTCGTTTGCAGTTGCTCCAGTGCGATTGCCCAACTCGTTTATTATATCGAATTGTTTGCCCAGGTCCTGAGTAGACCATCCCATTATTTTCATGAGATTGCTGATTTTTTCCGCTCCTTCGTCAGCAGCAAATCCCCAAGTATAAGTTGCTTTCCCAACCTTTTCCGCAAACGCACCAAGTTGACTCTCAGCTACTCCGAAACGTCCGCCAACAGCTGCAATATTCGCCAGCTCCGTAGCACTCATCGGAAGTTTGGTCGAAAGTTCAGACAATGTGTCTCCGAGTTTTTTCAAACCATCGGGTTCTTTGAAATTCACAACCGAGCGGACACCGTCCATCGCTTTTTCAAAATCCATGGCTTTTTTAATCGGAGCAGCAAACGCCGCCCCCAATGCAACAATTTCCATAATTTGAGAACGATAGAACGCTCGTTTCTGAAGAATTGCTTGCTGTTTATTTACCGAACCGAGAAATGAATTGTATCGAAGTTTCAGCTTATCCACCGCCGAAGCGCCCAAAATAGATTGTCTCTCCATATTTTTGATGACATTTCCGACTTCTTTTAATTTTGACGTGCTGCCGGAAATAACAGAATTAAACCCGCCGCTTAACGCAGCACCGATTGTAATTAAAAGCTGTTTTTTATTTTCTGCCATCTCGCTGTAAATCCTTTAACGCATCCAGCCACAACACAAATTCATCGCTGTTCATTTCGAGCCATTCTGAAATTCCTCCCTTGGAATGTGATGCAATGATCAAAATTGCTCGTCTTATTTCCGCTCCGTTGAAGCTGATAAAAAATCTCTCAACCATTCTTGAATTTTGATATAGTCTCGCAAATCGAGTTCCTGGACAGTCTCAGGGGAAATTTCTCCTAAATTCGCAATAAGATTGACTTCTTTTTCCGCCTCATCGATATTTTTCTTGCTCGATGCAATTAGATCTCGAACCTTTGGCGGTCTCAGCGAAATCTCGTTTTCTTCAACTCCATCAATTTTGATCGGGTTTTCTAATTTTATTTTCTTCATCTTCTTTCTCCTTCATAATTAAAAATTGAAAATTACATATGTGTTGGGTGTTGCGACATCGGAGCAACTTGCTGTACATGCATATACATTTGTATTCTCTCAATACTGAGTGCAGGAATCATTCCTGCTCATATCTGCAGGATTTCCTTTATTTTTGAGAGCTGATCGGAACCATTTATATTGCGAGTCATATTGATCGGATCAATCTCAATTAATTCAACTCCGTCAATTGTGAGCTTGTAATAGTTGCAAGTCACTGAGCATTTGAGAGTTGCTTTTTCCGCTGGTTTCCATGAATCAAAATCCATTTCTTTGAAGTACCCTCGAACATTAATGACAACTGGCGAAGTCTCTCCCGTGCCTTGCAATGCTCCACGAATGGTCAACGAGAACTCTGATCCGTTGGTTAAACCAAAAAGTTTGAATAATTCCTGATCATATTCGGAAAAAGTAAGATCCATCTCCAACTTTTCCATCCCCATATCGATTTCAACCGGCGCAGACATTCCCGCACCTTGATATTCCTCAGTCTTAATCGTCAGTTTCGGCAAGGTAATTTCCTCAACTCGACCGGCATAACCTCGACCATCCACGAACACATTAAAGTTCTTTAAAATTTTAGGTAGCATTTTCTCTCCTTATACTGCTAAATTTTCAAGTAAAATAGACTCTATATTATCTTCACTGAGATAAGCTCTGAAGGTCACCTGTTCTGCCGGGTACGCAGGAGTGAACTCAAAATCAAAGTAAACTTTTCCATCAGTAATATTGGCAGCTGTGTTCAGCTCTCTGTTAGCCATACATTTTCCGGCGAGAATTGCTCCTTGAGATTTTAGAGCAGCCAAGAAAGCATTTACGCTCTCCGTTACATCAGTCAGATAATTCTTCACGACGTTTCGATCAACTGCCCACAAATGTGATTGCAAAATCGAATCCGAAATGACGTCGGCTGTTCTTCTTACGCATAAAAATTGGTAAGCTCCTTCGCCCGCTGTAGATCTGTTTCCCCAGAGCTTGTATCCATTTTGATTTATGATGGTCGTGATGTTTTGTTCGTTTAGATAATTGGCTCGACACGAAGCATCACCCAAAGCAAAGTCAATCGGCTTGCTGAGTCCGATAATTCCGTTGATTGCTTTGTTTGAAGGTGATACCCAAAATCCGTCATCGTTGTCAGTTCGAGCGATAACTCCTGCGATATAAGGACTTGCCGGAACTGCTTCATTTTTGGTATTTAGCACTTGCGGGTATACAGCATAGATTCTTTCGCTAGCACAATCCGATACAAACCTAATCAAATTTTCGTTCGTTGCATTAGCCGGACAATCCGCAACAACTATCGCCCTTAATCTTCCTGCAATTATATTAAGTTCAGTTACGACCTCTTTCACTGAAAATCCGGGAGCGCATAAAATTCTCGGAGTAACTCCCAAGATACTTTTTGAAGCCAAGAAAGAATAGACTCCGTTGTAAGTTCCATCTGCCGAAACCGAACCAATGACATTATTTATCGTGGCTTCGGCGGCAGTGATCGCGTCATTACCTTCACCACTTGCGACTCCTTCAGCGATTCTGACAACCACAACCATCGCTCCAGTTTGAGCTAAAATTCCTTCTAATGCAGCAGGAAGAGTCCCTGCAGTTCCAAGTTTTGCCGCCTCAGTGTAAGATCCCGCAATTAACACTGGAGTATTCAGTGGGAAATCCTCCGTTGCTTCCGGCGCAGTCCCGATTACTCCAATAACCGAGCTTGAACTCGTCTTTACTTTCTTTATTCCTTGGTTGATTTCTGCAACCGCTACTCCATGTAAAAAACTAGGCATTTTTCTTCTCCTTTTTCCTACTCTCTACCTTTATTTCCGAAATCTTATCCGCCATTTCCGAGAGCGATGCTCCTTCACGAACAGCAACTCCCTTTGAAATAATCGCTTTTCGGATTTTCTCTTTCACTTTTTGAAATGCTTCTACCGTTTTTGAAATTTCCATTCTTCCTCCTAATATTCTTGAATTAATTCCTTAATAATCAAATCCCATCTTGCAAACGTCAGTACACTCGAATCAGGATTTGATATATTTAACCTGTAAAATTTGTACGATTCATTATGGGTTAATTCGTGTGTTCGTAATTTGCTTGCCGAAAATGTATTGCTGTTTGAAACTGAAAATAGTTGAGTCCAAGTAGTACCATTATTCGATCCAAGTAACGTGTAATTACGCGGAGCTGCCACACACCATCCGTCACTTCTTGCTCCAATACTAAAGCGATTTATAAATTTCGCCACCGGTAACTCAACTTGTATCCAGCCTGAGGTTTCTCCGTTTAACTCAAAGCGAGTATCAAATCTCCTATCAAACAAGTATATCCTCTTATGGCTTGAATGCTCTGTGCTTGAAGATAATCTGTAAACTCCATCTGATCCCGTCGTTTCATCAGAAGTCATTGTCGGCACAATATTGTCGTATTTATCCAAGTATCTTTTATATTCATAAATTACATTCCCAAGAATAAAGCAACTGCATCCGTTGTATGCTGACCCCTGGTTTGCTGTTATATACAATCTGTAATACAAGTACGTAGTTTCATTCTCGAATTGAAATAACCGTAATTCTCCGAGAGTTGACCATGATATGCCCGTTTCAGAATCCAATACATCCCAGTTTTCTCCATCGTTCGATCCTTGAATTTGAAATACGGAAGGTGCCTGATCAAGATATCCGTCTCCGCGTGGTGCGATCTTTACCGCATTAAAAGCCATCGCCGTCGGAAGTTTTACCTGCAGCCAAGAATTACCCTCATTCGCCGCTGAAGCCCAGCGAGTTTGCGTATTATCATCGAAAGCTAAATATCCCGCATGACCTCCATCGCACTGACTGCTTGCTGTAATTTCGTATCCATCTTGATTCGCCGATGATAACTTCGGAACTCCGCGATTGATGTTATGCTTGCCTATACTTTGTTGATATAGTTTGAACCCGCTTAATCCCCACTCACCGGCAGTACTGTTAGTTCCTAAACATGTAAATTTATAGTATTTGTACGCGGTCTCATTTTTAAAATCGAAAAATACAACATTGTTATCATAAGCCCAGTAGCTGCCCAGATGACTCCGTTCCAACAACAAAGTCCAGTTTTCATCATCGTTAGAACCTTCTAATTTAAACCAGTTCGGGTGTCTGTCTCCGTAGAAACCGTAATATTCTCCCGTGCCTCTAAAATGCAGCTCTAAAACATTCGCTGTTTTCGCTTCAGTAAATTCATACTTAATCCAATCATCACCGGTTTTATCCATTCTAAGCAGCGAATTGCAGTTCGTATCAGTCAGGTCGGACGCAGAACCTCGCGTAATATTATTGGCTGTCATTGTTACAGACTCACCTATGTTTGAGGACATGTAAGGCGTCAATAGAGTTATTTCACTTTCATTGTTATCTATTTGAGTACCCCACAGCGTTATGCCTCTAAGTGCATTATATTCATTTGTATAACCCAGATTGATTTCAAAAATTCTGAAGCAACCTTTAACATCCGTGTAGACTTTTTCTTCAATAATTTCATTAATCTTGTAAATTAACGTTGTCCAATTTTTCCCGTCCACACTCGCTTTTACCGAAAACTCAGTCATCGCATGTTCACGATTCCAAGTCATATACTTTACATAATCTACGCAAACTAACGTTGTAAATTCGAAACGAACACACGGGGGATAAACTTCACCGCTAACGTAATCTCTTATTACCTCCCAAGGAATCCAACCGCACCCCTTTGGCGTAGTTACTCTAAAATTATCACTGATCAACACCTGATTCCTGGGAGTAAGCAGCTGAGGCTTCGGACAATCGAGCCGTGAAACAACAACCTCGAAAAACGGAACTCCAAGCTTTTTTGTCACGGACATGCGTGTCGTGCCTCTGTTTACTGTCAGATTCTGAGATATAGGCATCATCTTATCTGAAAAATGTATTAAATGTGTGCCATCAGAAACTATCTCCAGAATAAACGACATATCCAACTTTGGCTCAAAATTAAAATTAAACGAAAATACGATATCCTCACTAACAAAAACTCTGTAAATGAGCGTTTTTTCTTCTAAATCGATATTGCCGTTAAAAACCGCTTTAGACTGACATAGTTTATAAATTATTTCTGCATCTGCCATATCCGCCAACTCCATTGCCCCATCGGCGTTTTTTTGAAACTCACGCCCCAGTTTTACAACGCCGAAATTTGAACTGCTCGCCTTTAAAATTTCTTTCGCTGAAATTGTGCCGTCCGCTATTTCAATTCCACTTCCGGCTTTCACAATTCCAAACCGACTCTTACACGCATTTTTGATTTCTTTCGCGGAAATTACTCCATCAGCGACGGTTACACCGTCTCCGGCTTTCACAAGCCCGTAATTTGCCTTTGTCGCTAAATCCACAGTATCCGGAGATAACTCAATATTATTACTTATAATTACGGATTCGTTGGATAAACTTTCGAAACTGCCGTTAATTTGTTGATTAATAACATTATTTTTAGGTAAAGACTCATCGTTATTTATTTCGTTATCATCAGAAAATATGTGGCACTGCCCGCATTGTCCGCTTCCATCATTGGCTTTTAACACTGTTCCATCTTTAGCAATATCGAATATCTCTCCGTAAGCCACATCAAATGAAGCATCGGACTTCTTTAAATTGCATTGACCTGTAATACCTCCCGAAGCTCCGCCGCCTTCAACACACGTGAAACCGTCACCGTCACTGTTAACGGTCAAAAAGCGATTCGGAGCTATATCTTGTATTTCTCCGTCTTCAATTTCCGCCTGAATTGAGCTTCCGCTTAATCTATCAACTAAATCAGAAACATTTTGAGCCGATTCTCCGACAGAGCAAATATCTTCATCAATTTGCTGCAGAGTAACAGCAAGTTGTTCGATATCTTCAACAACATCATTATGCTTGTTCGGCAATTTGTACATATATTGCTCTAGCTTTCTAACGCGGCAATGCGCGCCTCAAGTGCTTTTAACTTCGAATACAACGCTGTATCTTCCACAACCCAAGTATGAGTATTTTTTACTGAAACACATCTGAAGCCATAAACGATATTCGCGTCCGTTATTGTTGTAATTACGGTATTCCCATCTGCCACACCCGTATATATTTGATCTCCGAAATAAATCGTAATGTTTTTTCCGGCCTCTGAATTGCCAACGATATTTATCGGCAATTTACCTGCGGAAACTCCCACAATCTCTATTCGATCTCCTATTTTCGGACTTTTCGGAAATGTAAATTTTGTAGCCATTGCTTCCCTCCCTTAATATTCTGTGATAAGTTCGTGACAAATAAGATTAAGTTGTCCAATCGATATATCTGAATTAGGATGGTTTGTTTTCGATATATGAAGTCTAAAAAATTTATATGATGAAGACATATTTATATCAGTTATTTTTAATTTAGTGTAAGTATCATTGTCGGTCGATACTAATAGAGTATTCCAGTCACTTCCGTTATTAGAACCTAATAATTCAAAACTACGCGGAGCATTTGAGTTAAACCCATCCCTTGACATAATTATCATTGTATTGAAAGATTTTGCTATAGGTAATTCTATTTGTATCCAAGAATCACATTCTCCTAGCTCATTAGCTACATCACTACCACTGGAATTCCAACAGTCGCCTGAACCATTATTTGTTCTGTTAAATGCTTTCCATGGTGCATAGTCATTAGAATATTGACTTTTGGCTGAAGCGACATATCCATCTTGAGAATTCGACGTCATTATTGGAACAATCTGTTCGTACCTATTCAAGTCTAACTTATAATCTTTGACTATGCGACCGAACTTCAGAATACCTATAGCAACAGTGCTTCCTCCGTTATTTGCTGTAACATAGAGGCGATAGTATTGATATGAGTTTTCATTATCAAAATCAAAAAGTTTGGTTTCATTTTGACTGAAGTCTACACCGGACTCAGAACTCAAATTATCCCAAGTTGTACCATCGTTCGAAGCCTGAATTGTAAAATCACGCGGAGCTTGGTTATAAGAACCGTCGTTACGAGAAGTAATCTCAACAGCATTACACTCAACCGCTTCAGGAAACTTTATTCGTATCCAATCAGGAGCGGACCCACTGGAAGACCACCTTGTATTAGCATTTCCATCAAAAGCATAAAAAGCCGCATGCCCTCCATCCCACTGAGAATTTGCAGAAGCTTCATAACCATCTTGAGATGCGCTCAGCATCTTTGGGATGAAATTATCAATTTTTCGTATTCCGTCCTCTGTTTTAAATAATCTCCAACGATATATTCTGCAATAATTAGCATCTTCCGTTTCGTGAATCGTAAGTTTGTAATATTTGTATGCAGTCGTATTCTCAATGAAGTATTGCTCTCCATGACATCTGCGCAGAGTGTGTTCGTATTGCCTTTCAACTAACAGTGTCCATTCACTATCATCATTTGATCCTTCAATTTTGAACCATTTGGGAGCCAAGTCCAAACGGTCATTACCATGCCCGAAATCAATGAAATCAACGACCTTGGCTTCGGGCAATTCACATTTAATCCACCAATCCTGATTTTCATCACGAGAACTAAACTGAGCATACTGACCTAAATCATTGTTGGTAATATTGTAAAGATTTCCCCCATCAACTCCGACATGAGAAGTCAGCTTGAATCCGTTAGTTGAATTAGTGAACATTCTCGGAGTTATTTTTCTCAACTCGAACAATCGGTCATCTACATCATAACCGTAGAATTTAATGCGGCCAAAATACATGTTGTCGGAATGACGGAAACGATAATAGCGGTATAACCCCTTATTGTTCAGCTCTATGTTGTAGGTATCGCCCAATTTTTGATTTAAGACGCTGTACAACCTTATCCAATTAATACCGTCCTTAGACCCCTCGATATAAAAAAATCCAATAACCCAATCAGAACCAATTTTCGCGTTTATTCTTTGAACATATGTTGATCTCATAAACTCTGTTTGCAATATGCCGTAGCCATCAGAAGAGATATAACTCCAATACCAATTCCCATCCGGATTAAAGTAATCACCGGCAGACCAAGCTCCATCCAAAATATTACATTTGTAATTTTTCCCGATATCGTCTCCATTGTTGTAATCTGTGAGATATTTTTCCGGATATTCATCCTGCTCGACCATAGTTGCGTTCATAAAAGTTGTATTAAAATTCTTACTGAATCTTACGACTGTTTTTCCCGGAACTACCGCTGTGCATGGAATCTCCCACATAATTAACTGTGAATTCGAAAATGAAATCACATGATTATCAGACGCATATAATTCGATATCAAAAGCTATATCATCCTGAGGAATAATCAACGACCAATCGAAAGTTATCACACTGTCTTCACTTATAAATAACCGATATCTTGCGCAATTCTCCTGAACAACAACAGTATTTCCGCTGCATACATTCAATCTGGCGGACTGATAAATGATCGATTCAATATCTTCGGACAATTGAGCTAAACGCAATTCACCGTTGCTTCCAACCATGAAATCATCGCTTAATTTTACCGTGCCGAATTCTTCGCTCGTTGCTTGTTGATATTCCGGAACAGAAATAACGCCTCTCGATACATCAATTCCGTCACCGATTTTTACAAGACCTAATTCATCCCTTGACGCCACACCGATTGTCGGGACAGATATAACTCCGTTTTCAACGTTAATACCCGAACCAACTTTTACACGTCCGAATTTTTCTTTGGACGCAAAATCATCATCTTCGACATCGCCTTCAATTTCGTCCGTAAGTATGTAGCCGGAAAAGGAATCCGCAGTTACATCTTCGGTAATTTGTCTGGGCGATATTCCCATCCGCTGCACCTGTTCAGAATCGCAATCTATCTCGTCATTTATTCTTGAAAAAGTGTTAGACTCTCCGTTAACATCGGAAGCATAAGTTCGAACTTTAAACGCCTTCGATAAAACCGCACGAGGATCAATCCACGTAGTATCGAAATTTTCGTCGCTCTTTTTTATGAGAATTTCGCCATTTTTCCCGCCTTCGCCTCCGCCACCTTCAACTGTCGTGAATCCCGTACCGGCAGAATTAACTGTAATATATTTACGTGCCTCTAAATTCTGAAGCTCGGTGTTAATAATTCCGACTTTATCTTCAGGAATACGCAGCGACCTTTCGTTTATCGATTGAACATTTGTATCCATATTGTTGACGGAAGCATTGATCGCCGATATATCCGAATCAATCATCGTAATTGCATTTGCAATTCTAGTTACATCCTGGCTTGCGATATTGCTTGGATGAGGCAGAGGATAATTCTTATTCTCAGTGACTTGATCTACCATCTGCAGCCTACACAGTTGTTACCTTCAAATTCTTTACGTAAGGTCGGTACATCACATTTCCTTCCAGCACGAGTTTAATTCTTACCGTTGCTTGGTTGTAATTTTGGAGAATATGCGTACGCTCTTCCAATCCGTCTCCAATCGGAGCTCCTTCAGTTAACGGAATTAATGTCCAAGTTGAATCCGGCTGTTGGAAATATACTTTCACCTGAGAATTTCCCGGTGTATATGCATCGTAAACTACACGAACCGTTGAGTTTGTTCCCGCAGAAATCGCGCGTGTTACGTAATCCGCCGAAGGTGCTACCTTTCCCAACAGCAACTGAATCCCTTTGTAGACCAACGGCGAATGTTTCCTCGATCCCTTTAGTCTCACCTTCAAAGTACTGTTTCCCGTCATCTCTTCCTGCAGCGATACCGTGGATTCCTCCGCGATTACATTTTCCTTACCGCCGGAATCCGTGACAACAAACTCAACATCCGTATCTGTCGAGACTCTCTCCACCTGACCTAAAATTAAAAGGTCAGTATGATCGTTCGCCTCAAATCCGCCTAAACCAACTTCGGAATTAGTCTCTGTAAACTTGCACGCTAACAACCTAAACGTTAAGTCCATATTTTGATGCGCAGTCCATGTACTTGCGTTGGATGATGATAACAAAACTCCTGTTTGATACGGCTGTTTCGTCACATATTTGCGATGAACTGAATCGTATTGCCCTAACTCACTTATAGCTACCGCTGTGGTTGAATCATCTGTAAGAATCACTATTGCATATTCCGTGTCTGATTCCAGCCAAACGGGTTTAAATGTAAATCTTGTTGCTGTCCCATTTGTTTTTATGCTGCTTGGATACAAGGTTGCTTGGGCAATAACATTTTTGTTCGGATATCCTACCG
>CADARG010000017.1 GCA_902790255.1 uncultured Pseudomonadota bacterium
CCGTGTTTAATCAAATTCATCGAAAAAGCATTCGCATCTTCTCGCCGAGTTCCTTTAAAAACCGAATCCGGCCAATCGTTGTAAACAATGAGATTTACTTTCGCCGGAAAATTTCGCAGAAGTTTGATCAATTGTTTCGCATTTTCCGCGGAATCATTGACATTATTCAACAGTAAATATTCGAAAGTAATTTTTTCGGTATTACTTTCGGTTCGATAATTTTTCGTGGCTTCCAAAATTTTTTCGATGTTGTATTTTCGATTGATCGGCATTAGTGAATCGCGGATCTTATCATTTGGAGCATGCAACGACACCGCCAATTTTACTCCGAATTTCGCAAGTTCGTGCAACTGATTTTCGATAATTCCGCAAGTCGAAACGGTAATTTTGTTCCGCGAAAAATTGTGCGTCTTTTTGTCGAGTAAAATTGAAAGAGTCTCGAAAAGATTTTCAGAATTCAAAAGCGGTTCGCCCATGCCCATGAAAACGATGTTCGAAATCGAAAATTTGTCCTTCCAAAAAATTACCTGAGCCATGATTTCGGCTGATGTTAAATTGCGAACAAAACCTTGAGTTCCAGTATGGCAGAATTTGCAGCCCATCGCGCATCCCACCTGAGATGAAACGCAAATTGTGTTTCGGTTTTCATCGGGAATAAAAACCGTTTCAATTCGATTACCATCTTCGAATTCCAACAATGCTTTTTTCGTTCCATCTTTAGATGTTAACAACGTTACGCACTTTCCTCGTGATAACGAAAATTTTTCTCTCAATTTTTCACGAGTTGATAACGACACGTTACTCATATCATCGAAATTTTTAGAGAGCTTTTTATGGATCCATGGAAAAACTTTTTTCGCGTCCAACTCAGAAAACCCATTCTCAACAAAAACTTTTTTCAAATGAGAAATCTTGAATCCCAACAGATTTATTTTTTGCATTCGCTTCTCGCCAATTCGTCTGCGCGCTCGTTATAACTATCGCCGTTGTGCCCTTTTATCCAACGCCAGGTTACCTGATGACGCGCAACTTGATCACGCAATTCAATCCAAAGTTCTTTGTTTTTCACTGGTTTTTTCGCCGATGTTCTCCAGTTGTTTTTCTCCCAATCTTCAATCCAGTTCGTGATGCCGTTTTTCACATAGGAGCTGTCCGTAAAAATTTCGATTTCGGTTTCATCTGGAATTTTTTTCAACGCATTGATCGGGCCGAGAAGTTCCATACGATTGTTCGTTGTGTCAGATTCGCCACCGCATAATTCAACTTCGCCGTCGTCTCCGATGATTACCGCTCCCCAACCGCCGGGGCCAGGATTTCCCGAGCAAGCTCCATCGGTATAAACTTTTAAATTTCCGTTGGGAATTTTTTCTAGCAGTTTTTTTGATTTTTCGTTTGAAATTGCCTTTTCATCATCGTCGGATAAATCACCGTCGTCAGAACCGATTGAAATTTTTCCTTCGAAAACGTAATTCGCGGGACCTTTTTGGATTATTGAACCGTCATCTTTTATAAAAATTTCCAAATCGCCACCCGGCTGTTTTATTCGAATTTTATTCCCTATCAATTTGAATTTATAGGCTAAAAATGCGGTGGCACTTGCTCCGCTTCCACACGCCAAAGTAAACCCGACGCCGCGCTCAAATACTTCTAACTGAATTTCTAATTCGTTTATGATTTTCGCGAAAGAAACATTGATTCTGTTTTCGAACAAGGGAAATTTTTCGAGTTTTTCTCCGATTTTCTGTTTAATTTTTTGCGGAACAGATTTCTTCACGAACAGAATTAAGTGAGGATTGCCGACGGAAATCGCACAAGCTCGATCTATGTAAAAAATTTCGCTCCGAATTAAATTCAATTTCGGCAACAAATCATCGACATCAATATTTCTGTCAGAAATTCCCAAATCCAAATGAGAAAAAGACGGCCGTCCGACATTTACAAAAATTTTTTCATCAACAATTTTCGTTTTATAAGTTTTGGATTTTGTTTTTAAATCCAACTCAAGAAGTCCGAAATTTTTCTTCATGAGCAATGCTAAACATCGAGCTGCATTTACGCAAATTTCCGCTTCACTTCCATCGCTATTGAAAAATTTTGCAGAAATTTCATTCTTTTTTCTTCGATAAACCACTAGTGTGTCGCAACCGATTCCAAATTTACGATCGCATAGAAATTTTATATTTTTCTCGCAGAGATCTTCGGATAGCTGAGACTCTTCTATCAATACAAAGTCATTTCCCAAACCTTGCATTTTATCAAAAGAAATTTTCACAAAATCACCCCTGACTTAATAATTCTTTCGTGATGATTTTTCCTCGCTCAACTGCAGGCTGATCGAACGGATTAACTTCCATCAGTTTGCAAACACACGCAACTTCCAACATAAAATGCATAAACAAAGCACCTAAGTTATCCGTAGAAATTTGAGGAAATTCTATCCTTCTCACGTTAAATCCATTTTCCAGCAAAACTTTTTGAGTTGCTTCGCATTGACTGCCGAAAACTTCTGAAATTTTTTTGTTCCGCAAATATTCAAATTTTATCGGAAGATTTTCATTTTTTATGGCCAAAGTTCCTTCTTGTTTTTCGTAAAAAAACGTAAAACATTTGTCGCGTGGACCATCGATGTAAAGCTGCAGCTGACTATGCTGATCAACCGAACCAATTGCCGTCAAAGGAGTAATTCCCTTTCCGTCTTTTCCCGAACTTTCAGCATATAATTGAGCCAACCAATATCCGAAATTTACCAGCTTTTCGGAATAAATAAATGAAACGTGATTACAAACGCCTTTTTCGAAATTTTTAAAAACGAAATCTGCTCCTTCCTGAATTTTATAAATGGAATTTCCAAAATTATCCAAAACTCTCCGCCCCCCCGTACGAATTGCACGAGGATCTAATCCGCACAAAATAGCAGGAATCATTCCAACCAAAGAAAACACCGAATAGCGCCCGCCGATCGTGTTTGGATAATCAAAACACAAAAATTTATTTTGATTTGCAATTTGTCGCAACGTGGAATCTTTATCTTCCGTTACGATTACAAATCTATCTTTAAAGTCGTGAGAATGTCTTGCAAAATCCATCGCGATAAGCAATTGACAAATCGTTTCCAGCGTTTCTCCGGATTTCGAAATCACTAAAAATCCCGTTTTTTCAAAATTCATCTCTTGCAATAAATTTTCCAAACTGCTCGGATCAAGGTTACTGACGAATTTTAGATTTTTGTCGCAAGAATTTGAAATCGAATGAATCACCTGACCGCCTAAACTGGAACCACCTGTACCGAAAATTATAAAATTTTTCAGTCCGCACCATTTTTTAAATCGAGAATCATCCAGAGCGGACAGATCTTCTGAATGCTTTACAATATTGAAGCAATCCAACTGAGTCAGCTCCTTAAAAAAATCAAACCGACTTCTTCTCTTGATCAGGTCCGTTAAAACTATGTGATTATACAACATTATTTTCTCTCCTTCGGATTTAAAACTGAAATTACTTCCGGCCCATTCTTGAAGAATTTTACGACTTCTTTTCTTATGGTTTCAAGTTTAAAATTTTTGATTAAATTCTGATAGCCCTTAAGAAATTTAAAATCATATCCCACGCCTATTTTATCCGATAGCCAATTCATAGTATCTATCACATTCGTGCGATAATTAAAAACATCAGCGGACTTATATAATTCTTTGCGCGCGGCAATTAATTTCTGCTCATTAATTTCACATACTATTTTTTTTATCTCACCTAAAATCGCAAATTCTACTTCTTTCGAATACTTTTTTTCGTTTAACAGAACGGAAATTCGCAAATTTCCCTCGGAATAATTCCAGAAGGAATAATCGAAAATTATGCTCGACGCAATCTTCAGTTCCTCCACTAAGGATTTTTTAAGTTCAGACTTTAAACAGATCAAAAATATTTCGAGGGCAAGAGGAGAAATTGTTCTGAATGGTTCCACATCATCATAAATGGATTTTTCCTCGCGATAATTCGGAAGGCGCCAATAAAATTCGACATACGGAAATTTTACCTGAGATCCCGTCATTTCAAAACTCACGGTAGCGTCATGATGAGCCGGTTCTTTTAATCTTTTTATTTCAGATTTCTTTGTATTTGAAAAATTTTCTTCGATCGTCCTTACGATTTTATCTTTATTTTTAATATTTCCGGAAATAATCAAAGCCAGTCGGTTGTTGGTATAGTTTTGATCACAAAATTTTTTTAAATCACCAACGGTTATTGAATTTAATTCTTCAACAGAAAAAGGCTTACCAAAACCATCATGCCAATATAAAGAGCGCATAGCTTCCCTTCGCAACTTGTTTTTATCCAACTCCATTGATTGATTAAATCTATTCGCTATTTTCTCTTTTTCCCTCGTTAACTCCTCTTGTGAAATTTCTAAACCATAAAAATGCTTGGATATGCATTTTAAATGAAATGGAAAATCAACTTGCTTACCATAGAAAGAAAACAAAGATTGCTCTTGACCGACAAACGAGGTCATTTCGACACCGTATCCTTGCGGATTTTTATTCATTTCTTTTTCAAGTCTTTTTTTGAAAATATTTCCGATTAATTCTGTCTTTCCGGATTTTTCCATGTCGTCGGAATATCCCACAGATAAACATAATGTTACAAAAATATTATCGGATTTATTCGTATTCAAAAAAATCACTGAAATGTCGTTTGATAATTTTCGGTACTCAATGCCACGATAAACCTCTGCGGAAACTTTCCCGATTAAAAGAAAAAAAATAAAAAAAAGAACTCTTTTCAACATTTTTCTAATTTATGCAAGGAGGAATCAGCAAAGAACTATTTTTAGCGCTATCTAAATCGACACCTTGATTCTCGATGCCACCACACGCGGAAACCATCAAAAACGAAAATAACAATAAATACTTACTCATTTTTTCCCTCCGAACAAGAAATAAAGAACAGCACAAAAACTCCCATAACAATCGCACTATCTGCAATATTGAATGCTGGCCAATGATAGGATCCTAAATGAAAATCTAAAAAATCTACAACGGATCCATGCACTATCCTGTCGATAACATTTCCTAACGCACCGCCTATAATCATGCCAATAAACGGCCGATAATTTTTATTTTTGCGCGCGTAGTCAATCAAAAACGCAACGACAATCAGTGACAGAATTATAAAAACAATCGGTTGCAAAGTCCCGCTAAGAAGTCCGAAAGTGACGCCTTTATTTTGCACACGTACGATATTAAAAAACGGGAGAATATTTATTGACTCTCCCAATACCAAATTTTTGATGACGAGCAACTTCGAAAACTGATCACTCAGCAAAGTAAAGAGAAACAAAAACGCAACTAGGCGATGTTTTCTAAAACTTTTCGACATCGATCGCAAACCTTATTTTCATCAACCTGTGTAATTTTCCAGCATCTCTCGCATTTTTCGCCTTCAGCAAGAGAAACAACTACTTTTATCTGCGGAAAATCTTCCGAAACAAACGCGTCTGATGGAGCTTCATCATCCGAAATTTCAAACTGAGAAACGATTGCAACTTCCTCCCAAAATTCGGAATCTTTCGTATATAAAACTTCGTCCGGAGCAAACAAAGTTACTTTCGCTTGCAAGCTCGAACCAATCAATTTATCTTTTCGCGCGATCTCCAAGGCAGTATTTACTACGCGACGTACTGACTTCACTTTCTCGATACTGGCTGAAATCTTCGCATTGTTCCATTCACCGACGGGAATCAAATATTGCTCTAAATGAACACTGGAATTTTTCTCGTTAAACGCAGTCCACGCATCTTCTGCCGTAAAAACCATAATCGGCGCGATCCAACGAATTACATAATGGAACAAAGTATAAATCACCAAACGATAAGATTTTCTTTTCTCGTCGTTGCGATCGTCACAATAAAGACAATCCTTACGAATATCAAAATAGAAAGACGACAAATCATTCGCGCAGAAGTTATATACTGTGTTGAAATATTTATTCAGATCGTAATTTTCGATACATTCGAATAACTGTTTGTGAATTTCGGTAATGCGGTGCAAAACCCATTTTTCCAAAATAGGAAGTTTTGAATATTCAACAACTTCGTCCTCTGCATCGTAATCTGACAAAGCTCCAAGCATATAACGCAAAGTATTACGCATTTTGCGATAAACATCTTCGAGCTGCTTTAGAATATTTTTTCCAATCTTCAAATCTTGAGTAAAATCGCTGCAAGAAACCCACATACGGAAAATATCAGCACCGTAAGTGTTGACGATATCCTCCAAATTTATCGTATTTCCGATGGACTTCGACATTTTACGCCCCTGCTCATCAACGGTAAACCCATGAGTCATTACCGTTTTGAACGGAGCATTTCCGAAAGTTCCGCAAGAATTCAGTAGTGAATGTTGGAACCAGCCACGATGTTGATCCGACCCTTCGATGTAAAGATCCGATTGACGTGAGTTATCGTCATTTCTGAAAACATAAGCATAAGTCGAAGAACTCTCAAACCAAACGTCCAGCGTATCAAAATTCTGTTCAAAATCTTCGGCGTTGTATTTTTCGCCAAGAAAATCTTGCGCCGAACGAACGAACCACGCATTTGAACCTTCTTTTTCGAAAATCTGAGCGACACGTTCAATTACATCTGCATCTTTTAAAAATTCCCCTGTTTTCTTACTGATAAAAAGAGGAATTGGCACACCCCAAACTCGTTGACGAGATATACACCAATCACCGCGATTTTCAACAAAGGCTTTGATTCGATTATAACCTTGTTTCGGAATCCATTTCGTCTTATCAATCTCGCGCAAAGCCTTCTCACGCAATCCTGTTTTATCCATACTAATGAACCACTGAGGAGTCGTACGAAAAATCAACGGAGCTTTCGATCTCCAAGAATGAGGATAACTGTGAACTATGGTTGTATGGAAAAGTAGTGCGCCAACCTCGGTCAATTTTTCGAGCATTTCATTTTCGATTTTGAAAATATGCTTACCCGCGAACATCGGAACACTGTCGTAATAAACTCCTGAGTCATTTACCGTTTGAGGAACTGCAATTCCATATTTTTTGCAAACATTGAAATCGTCCAAACCATGTCCGGGAGCGGTATGAACCAAACCCGTTCCGGCATCAATCTCAACATGATCTCCATAAATCAATGGAACATCAAAATCATACCCTTGCTCGACAAACGGATGAGAACAAATTGTGTTTTGCAAAAGCTCTCCGTCAAATTCTCGCAAAATTTTCGCGGAAATTTTTGTTGTCGCGGTGAAATTCTCGACCAAATCTTTCGCAATGACGATTTTTTTCGATTCGGTTTGAAGTAAACAGTAGCGAAATTTTTTCGAATAAGAAATCGCGCGGTTTGCCGGAATCGTCCACGGAGTCGTCGTCCAAATCACGCAGTAAGCATCTCGCAAAAAATCCAAATCCGTATTTTTTACTTTGAACGCTACGTAAATACTCGCGGATTTTTTGTCAATATAATCAATCTCGGCATCCGCAAGTGCGGTTTTCTCGACAACAGACCAAAACACCGGTTTTTCACCACGGTACAAAGACCCATCCAAAATGAACTTCCCGATTTGCCGAATTACAGTTGCCTCGGATTTCGGGTTCATGGTCAGATACGGATGTTCCCAGTCGGCGCAAACCCCAAGCCGTTTAAATCCGTCCATCTGAATCTGAATCCACTTTTCCGCAAATTTCTGACACATCGTGCGGAACTCCGCAATCGGGACATCTGCCCTCTTTTTCGATTTTTCTTTCAGTTTTTCTTCGATTTTCCATTCGATCGGAAGCCCGTGGCAATCCCATCCCGGAATGTAATTTACATTAAATCCCTGCATCCTTTTGAAACGACAGATCACATCTTTGATGCACTTGTTCAGCGCGTGCCCGGCATGAGGTTTTCCGTTTGCAAAGGGAGGTCCATCGTGCAGCAAATACTCCTGACATCCTTTGGACAACCGTCGAGACTGTTCATAAATATTATCCCACTTCTTTAAAATTTCAGGTTCTCTCACAGAAAGATTACCCCTCATTTGGAAACCCGTCTGCGGGAGAAAAATAGTGTCTTTAAAATTCATTTTTTTAGTTAACCATTGCAACCACTTAAAAAATAAATAAAAATCACAATATAGTCAACAAAAAGAAGAGCAACAACTGAAAGTTGATGCCCAAAAAGTGAATCCGTCAACCAAATAAACGGATTCTTGCCCGTTAAATATTTTTCATTCCGAAAACATCACTCTTCCGTGCCGTAATGTTCATCGAAAAAATTATTCTCAAATTCTTGCATACTCCTCAAGAGTTCCGCCGTCGCTTCTTGATTCTGTCTCTCAAAATCTTCAAACCAATTATCTCTTTTTGAAAATTCTTCGCGATCTATTTTTTTGTACGGACGTATCGGTTTCTGCATCCTCGGATTTTCTCTGAAACTCTTCCGATCCCCGGTTTCATGTTTTTTCGTTCCGAAAATCTTCTCGAACATTCTTTCAACGGGTCTGTAGAATGAAACACGAGAACGACTTTGCAGTCTGTCCTTCATGCTTTCCGTCGGATCCTTATGGCACTTTCCCTTGTGATGATGTTTTCCCGAAAAACGTTCTGTTTCCTGACTGTCTTCTCCGAGCCTGTGCCCGTAACGGCGTGGATGATATTTTTTAAACGGCCAGCCCTCTTTATATTTCAACCTAAAAAATCCGTCGGAACGAGGCTTCATCTTGCGCTTATTTTCCCGAAAATCCTTTTTCTCATTCTCATATTGATTCGCTATCTTGAGCAAAGAATCGATATCGCGAGACCTTCTCTGAGAAAAATCCCGCAGATCCTCTTCATCAATCGTCTTGTAAACGCCGTCTTCGATAATTCCCTTAGTTCTGCGGTGCAGAGTCACTCCGGTATCATCATATTCTTTCCTCTCTGACTGCACCTGAATTGGCTCTTCATTGTTTTGAGACATTCGCAACGACCAGCTGCTTCCTGAAATTTCAGGTTTAGCATGCGCAGACAAAAACATCAAACTCATAAGGGACACCCCCACTAATTTATTCATTATATTCCTCCGTATGTTATCTATTCAGTATCTTACTACGTATTTATTAAAATTTCGTTAAAGAATTTTGTCAATCGCAAAAAAATATCGCAAAAAATTAAGCAACATCATGAATTGGCTTGGACAGCGTCGGATATTTGTCGTGAAGATCTTTCAAATACACCAAAATTCCGTCTACTTTTATGTATATATGGCGGTGATCGGAAAAAATCAGATTAATTTCGTCTTTGTTCGCGTGCATCGTCAAAAGATTATAGTAGTGATGGGGCTTTTTTCGAAAATTATCGTTTACATGTATAGTTTTTACGTTGTGAATATACAATCCCGAATGAACCCGATGATAACACTGCTCTTCGTCAAATTTATGAGAATGTTCCCAACAAAATCGATTGAGAATTATGCGAAAACATTTTTGTTCCGCAAGGTAATGGCATCCGCTCACTTTAAAAATGGAATCCTGAAGCAAAGCCGAAATCACATCGCAATCTTCTTCGGATTGAGCTTTTAAATTTATTTTCTCCAAAAATCCTCCTAAAATTTTCGATAAATTCCATTTTGTTAACTAATTATTAGTTATTTACTCGACATAATCAAGCGATTGTATGTGGTATTTGTATGCTTGGATTTTTTAAGAAAATACGCAGTTTTTTTAAGAAAAAATCTACGGGAACGGCGCTTTTAGAAACCGCACTGACTTTACCTATCGTTTTGTACGTAGTTTTCTTCGCCATAGAATTAGTCAGAATCGGACTGGCTCAATCTGCCGTCGACGCAATCACAAAAGAATGCACTTTTTCGCTGATGGCGAACGGGAATACATCAAAATTTGATGAAATTTTTGCAAAATACAGACCTCGGGGAATTCCAATTGGGAACTTTAGATATTACGCTCGACTGTACCCGCATATGACCTCGCCCGATAACGGAACAACCAAGGGAGTTATGGATGTCGAACCTTATGGAGGAGAAACTATCTGTTGGGTAGGTTCTGACTATGCAAATCCAGTTTCAAATGCAAGTCCTACGCAACAAGCAATAAATGCAGGAGGATATGGAACGGGAGATAGCGATAGTAAACGAGCCATATTATCTAAATATAAAACGAAATGGACCGGTGATAGTAACTACGGAGAAGTTGGATGGCAGGAACGTAAAAATTTATTAAACGGAGAAAAATCTGCTTCAGGATATATTTTTGTTTTAACCGTTGCGGTGAAATTTCCGTTCTCCAGCGCTTTCATAGCAAAATTGTTCAACGGAGGCACAAACACTGACAAACCGGGAGTTTATATCCTCTGGGCCCGCGGATCCGGAATGATTAATTAGCAGAAAAATTTTCTTTTCTTTTAATCTTAAAAATTCATATTATTTGGAAAGTCAACTAATGTATGATTAAATCACATTTAGATGAATTAACGTCTGAAGTTGGAAATGAAGGAGTGAAATATGAGAAATTTGCTTGTTGAGAGTATCGTTATGGGAATTCTGATTGCGGAGGGTGTAAGCGGAATGCAGAATTCGATGCCCTCGGGGATTAACAATAATAATTCGGGCAATAAGACCGGTAATTGCGCCAGCGAAATTGAAATCATCAGTGACCGAAATACTCAAAATAATGATGTTTTCATTCCCGTAAGACGTTTCAGTGAAGGAATGATAAATTTTTCCATCTGGCCTGAGCCGAAAAACCCAGGAATGGGACAAGATGGATGTATTGTTCTGGAACAGCAGCAAAACAGTCGAGAATTATCCATACAAAACAACGCAAACAACGGACCTTATGTAAATCAGGGTATAAATCAGGCAAAATTGCCGGTTCAAAATGCTCTATACACGCCGCCTCCTGAACTCCCGCCGGAACAGATTAACGCAAATACCAATCAAAATATGATATTTCTCCCGATTTTAAGAAGACAGAACAGCAGAAATCAAACTAAACCTAAAAATAATAGCGGAAAGTTCGGATATTCTAATGCTCGGAGAAACAGTAACGCCGATTTGCCTCCGCTGTATAATAATCAAGGATACTTTTCTCCATCGGGAATCGATAAAGATATAATGAACCCTCATTTCAATTTATCAGAGGTTTTGAAACTGGTTGAACAACAGACGCAAATAAATATCGAAAAAATAAAACGGGAAACTCAGCAAGAATTGTTAAATTTAAAACAGCAAAACGAAATTCTCCTAAAAGAAATTCAAAATTACAGAAATCGAGAAATGTATTTTTATCCGGACAAAATTGCGGAATTACAAAGACAGATCATGAATTTGGAAGGATATATTACCAACCAGGAGGAAAAACATCGAAAAGAAATCAACGAGCTAAAAGATCAGCGGTCGGGGATAAAGTTGGACAAGGTAATTATTTTGGAACAACAGAATGAGGAACTATCAAAAGAAATTCAACGCTACAAAGATGAAGATGATCAGGAAACACCGAAAAATATCAATCTGTTAAAAAAACAAGTGAAAGAACTGCAAAATCAAATTATGGAAGAAAATGCCATACACGAAGCAAAGATCAACGATCTGAAAGAGCAGCTACAAAAAGAGAAAGAACTGAACGTAACACTCAGTTTGAGCTCCAGCTCCGTCTTGGAAAACCAAAACTAACAGACTCGAGCAGCCCATAAAATTCCGACTGAGTCGAGGTTACCTGTTTTGCGGCTTCACTTTGTCGGAAATACTCTGAAACACCGCGGAGATAATTTCGCGCGGATTCATTTTGCTTATCTGCTCGACGGTCAACAAATCTCCATAATTTCCAATCGACGACGTTACAAACTTCGTGCTGAAAATGTTCAGCGTCGAAGTTTTCTCGAGATTCTCGGAAATATTCGGGAAATTATCCAGTTCCATCGCTTCATTAACTCTGGTGTAATGGATTTTCACATCACGTTCAGGATCCAATCCGTGCAAATTGCAGATTTTTGCAATCAAATCTTTCGGATCCGCCTTATGTTGAGGAAGAACAGTTAGAACCTCGGCTGTTTTCTCAGATTTATAGGACAACATAATCGCTTTCAAGGTCAATGTAATGATATCCTTGGAATTATACATGTCCATCAGATCACTCTCTGAGAAATTTATAAAAATATTCCCCGACTGCAAAAGAGATTCGGTCACTTCTTCCAAAAGTCCATGCTGATCTGAAATATTCTCAGGAATTCTTATAACTTTAAACCGCGCAGAAGATTTGCGGCACTGGAAATCTGCGTGCTGACACAGTAATTCTCCCAAACGCTGAGTAGCTCCCGTCCAATTGTTAGCATTCATCGAATTAGTGCTGGACAAAACGAAAGTCAGCGGAATTTTTATTCCCTGAGCCAATTTGACTATTTTATCGGTATCAATAACGTTTTTCACCAACGCTTCTTTGAGATGATCTTCGTCTGAAAAACGCGTCTTGATCGGCATATTGTAGAACAAAATGTCCGGGCGAGCTTCGTTCATAGCCAAAAAAGACAGGTCCGCAACTTTAATGCGATAATTTTTAAAACTACTTATCCGGGTCAAAATACGATTAACTTCGGGAATTAAACTTGCGGATTCACAGATAATCGTCAGATTAACAGAAGCTATCCCCGACAGAATGCAAATTAAATCGAGAACAGTACGTCGTCCGTCATAACAAACCCAAATATTTTTATTTTTGAAAAGACTCGTCAGCGGATTTTTCTCCGCGGTCGAAAAACTGTCAGTCAGATCACTTAGAGACAGGCGAAGCAGCTCTTTATCCTTCATCACCAGAATTGAAGCAGAATACTCTGTCGCCAACTCGAGCAACTTGTTCAAATTTTCAAGATTTTTATTTTTGGCACAGTAGATAAATTTTCGAGGCTGAGGAAAAAACGGTATACGACGAACTTTTCTCAACTGCTGCGCAAGCGATTCAATGCTATGAATATTACTAATCTCCATATCCAAAAATTTGCTCTCGGACAGCACAACCAGTTCCAATACTTTGTACTCATTCAGCAACCTACGTACAGCATCCAAATCGGAAGAGTCCTCACAAATTACATAGACAGGAGTATTTTTGCTGAAAAGTCTATGTCCCTGCAGATATGAAAATGTTATATACTCGATCAACACTACCAACAGCAAGCAAACAACTGCCACGGCAAAAGAATTATTCATGAAAATCACCGGAGCGAAACATGTAGTTACCGCCAAACAAATTCGCAAAATGTTATTTTCAGAAAATTTTTCCGTAAACCAACATAAAATCGCGCCGTAAATACAGATAATTGCAAATAATTCTTTAAAAAATACTGAAAAACCGAACTTCGGATAGATTAACAAACTTCCCAACACATATGATCCGACCAAAATCGAAAGATTTATCACATGGCAACGGCTATTTTGTTGAATCTTTTTCGTTTTCAAAAACTCAACTGCCATATCTTTAAATTTTGACATGTTCTCAGTTTTAAAATTTTCTTTGATTTTGTTAATCCAATTATTCAACATCGTCTTATCCACAACCTTCCCCAGGTTAGTCTAAACCAAAATATTTGGAAAAACCAGAAATTATTGCTTTCCCAAATGAACGCAAAAAATATTTTCAGATAAAACTGCGTTAGTTATCTGACGGGGGCGTTTCATCGAATAATCCTGGCTTCGGAGTAAAAATGACGACTGAAGGAAAATATCGCCCTTGGTCCGGATTTTCATCTGTAAAAGACTTAGGAAATATTAAATGAAGTCCAAATGCTTTTTTCGCACGAGTGTCTCTGTTGTCGGTCGGTATATACACACTGGGATTCATTCTGCCACTGTCACTGACTATTTGGCTTTCTACGATAATTTTCTTTTCTCCTTCATTTATTTTGAGTGTCGGGTAAATGCTTGATGGTGTAACATTTGTTCCACCTTTTACAGTAACCCAAGAACCTTCTGCATATCCCCGCCAGCTACCGGCATATATTGTGTTTGGACTGGTGCTGGGACCAGAATAAATAGAACAACACCACAAAACAGAGGCTTTTCCACCGGATAATCCTTTCACATAGTGAACCACGAAAATGGCATCATGCGAAAGTTCATGCTTACTGTCTGTTCCTGAAATTGAATGCATAGTTTTCCCGGGATATATACTTAACCAGGCCAGTGCTGCTGCATGTCTCATATTTGTAAGGGTCACGCGTTGACCTTTAGAGACATTCTGTAATATATTCGCCATTTGTTGCCCGGCAAATTCGCTCTGCATATAGTACCTTTTGAGTTTCACCAAATCATGAATGTAAAACAGTAAAATAATCAAAATCGGCATGCAGATTGCGAACTCGATGAGGATTGAACCTTTTGAATTTAGTTGATTGAAATTTAAAATACGCATACTACGGACGGCGCAGCGAAATTTTTGGATTAAGCATAAAAAGAATGCGCCGCAGCGAGATGCTCCAATCAGACAGAACAAACCGCAGAATCCGTGAGCGCGAGATACCCTTTCGATACAGGCTGACTTGATGATCCGAATTAAGTATAGAAAAAATACGCCGCAGTGGGATGCTTCTCCCCCTATTCTATCATACGCCGCAAATGTTAATTTTTTGTTAACCAAGCTGAGCCTGGAGGCGGTATTTTGAATACTTCGATTCAACGGTTTGTGTTTTAATTCTTCGATGATTTCTTTGATAAAGTTTTTTGTAATATTTAGAAATTTATAGAGATAACCATATGATTTTACTTGATTTTTTAGGTCTTTACCCCCCCCGTCAACTACCTTTTTGGCAAACCATTTCATCTCGCGCTCCTCAATACAAAAACTACACGAAAGCATCTTGGCACGAATTAGTTAATTATTGGTAAACAAAACCTAATGAATGCTGTTCACCATACCAATTACCTAGTTTTTATAACGATTACTGCACTCTGGTCGGGGCGAGAGGATTTGAACCCCCGACATTCTGCTCCCAAAGCAGACGCGCTACCAGGCTGCGCTACGCCCCGATGAGAATTCTTATACAACAAAAAATATTCTATTTCAATTATTTTATTTTGCATTTGGAATGGATGACCATTATTTGATTTTTCCTACTTTCCGCAAATCGTTCTCGCGCATGACTTCTTCCATGACGCGAATGTATTCGTCGACCATTGCATCGCGGTCGGAATATTTTTTCGCCTGCTCATATCCTTTTCGTATGAGATCTTTTCGAAGCTGCGGATCGTCTGCCAATCGGTGCATCGCCTGGGTTATGCTGTCTGTGTCGAACGGATCAAAAAATAACGCCGCAGAACCT
>CADARG010000018.1 GCA_902790255.1 uncultured Pseudomonadota bacterium
TATCTCCCTTCATCTGAGATGCCTTCTGATACACTCGTCTAAACTGACGCTCTGTAAGATTTCCGTAATACCCTTTTAATTTTTGCTTAGCCAACAACTGAATACCATAATCTGTAGGTCTCTTTTTGTTGCTACCATGCTGACCAGGAGCGTAATTCCTCTCATTTACAGGACTCTTGGAGACTCCCCACAAATTAACTCCGAGCCTTCTATCAATTTTATGCTTTGCTGCAATCCGCTTGCTCATTAAACATACCTTTTCATATAACCCCCTAAAGGTTAATGGATATTAAGAAAAAGTCAATCTTTTATCTGATTTTTTTTGAGAAAATAAAATAAAAAAGCCTTCATTTACAGAGAAATCTCAATGTTAACTAAAATTAAACCAATATGTGAAATAATGCAATCGTATGATTGGTTGGATTATGAACGAAATTCGGTTGTTAGTGTACCTGTTATGTTTATTTATAACTTCTAATAGCAGTGTTTATGCTATGACAATGATTGAGCAGGAAGCTACAACCAGAACCGATACAACAGAGAACGAAGATGCCAGTTCCAAAAAAAAAGGTATTAAAAACTCAAATTCTAGCAAGACATTGTACGAAGAACCGACAGGTCTTGGAAAAGCTAAGAATAAAAACAAATCAACTCAGAGCAAATGGAAGCTTAAATCTATTCTGAAGTTCAAGGAAAAATCGAATTCGGATAAAAATTTTTCTTCAAAACCGTCCAAAAAAAAAGAAAAAGTTATTCCAAAAGAGGACTTATCGAAATCGGTCAATCTTTCTAAACCTGATACAGGTTCTTCAATGACAAAAGCATATTCGGACGATAAAAAATCTGCTTTTATAGAAGAAAATGACTCAAGTGACATCACAAAGATAAAATCTAAAAATGTTCGTCGTTCAGATGGCGCTGAAAAAGTTTGGATAAAAAGGAATAAAAGGCTAGGAAACTTAGAATTTCCAATCAATTTGTCAAGTTTTAAATGGTATAGGAGAATCGTACCAGTACGCAATAAATCAAAAACTTACATATCGAATTTTCCGAAAGAATATGAAAATACGTATTTTGGTGATGGTTATTCAAATTTTCCAGAAGAATATGGAAACGTATATTTTGATGATAACTACTCAAGCAGCTACGGATCAGGAGTTTATGGAGATGAGTATCAAAACAACTATGGATATTCAAATTTTCCAGAAGAATACGGAAACGTATATTTTGATGATAATTACTCAAGCAACTACGGATCAGGGGTTTACGGAGATGAATATCAAAACGACTACAGATTAGGAATTTACGGAACTCAATCTGAGATAGGAGGAGAACGTAATATTCTTTCTCAAAATAATAGGGGGTATTTAGCAAATAGAACAAAGTTTTCTTCAAGTACTAGACAAAGTAAAAGGAAACAAGAAGATATAAAATTCAATTTGAATCTTTTTTCGCTTGGGGAAAAGTTGAATGATAAAGAAGAAGATGATGAAGATGTTGATGATTCCGAAAATGAGATGATGTCGACACCAAACACTCAACTTATACCGAATCCAAATCTAGCTACTATGCAGAATCAATTAATGAATCAGCCGTTGCCTACACAAAGTTTTACAGTACAGCAGCCAAATCCACCTGTGATCCAAAATAGTGTTATGACGCCGATGACGAATCCTGAGGTTATTCCAAATCTTAATGAAAATGAAAACTTGAATAATCAGGCAACCATGCAACAAATACCTCTTCAGAACCAAGTTCCGATAATACAATATATGGCGGCATCTCCTATGAACGTGCAAAATACAACAACTAACAGATCTAATCCATCTTTCATGGAAATTTTTCTGCAAAATCTCTCTGGACAAAATGATAACGATCAAAATTCTAACCAACATACTAATCAACAACTAAACAGAAATATATACAATCCAAATATAAATCAATTAAGTCGAAACTCTTCCCCTTCTGGAGACATATTAAATAATAGAAATAATACAAGGAATATGTCTGACGATGAAGTTGCGGAAGAAACTATTCGATATCTCAGAGATCTAGGAGTTATTGATGAATCGAAATTCGTTGAATTAAATATGGATGATATAGGTACATGTATTAGTTGCCGAAAACAAAAAATAGTTACTATGCTGGATAAAGGAAAAAGGATGGGACTCTGTAAAACCTGCGCTAAACGGTTGGTAAGCGATGCGCAATCTGGGAAATTCCTTGGAGGCAAATATTCATCAAATGAAAATGGATACGGAAGGGATGGTGGTTCAGATCTTTCTGAAGATATGGTTAGAGGAGGATTAGATCGACGTAAGGAAGATTCTGTTTTAGGTAGTTTGGGGAAAGCTCTTTCTGGAGGTAATAGTAATGGAATTGTTGGAACTTTGGCATCGGCAGCTTTATCTGCCATGTCTAACAAAGATTCTTCTTCGAATTCGAATGAACAGACAGGACAAAATGCGTTTGGGACAGGTACCTTAATGCCTATTTCTGGAGGAGGAATGGCTTCCGAACGAATGGTACTAAACTCCGCAGGTCAATTAGTTCCATTGAGTTCTTTAGCAGGTAGTGGAGCTCCATATGGATATGTAGTAGACCCTCAAACAGGAGCATTAATCCCTGCTAAAACTTTAGAAGAAGGACTTATGGCATCGCAACGGGTTATAGCTCAGCAGACAGCGAATCAGGCCAATACAATAGGAAATGGAATGTCTCCAGCAGCGAATCAGGCCAATACAATAGGAAGTGGAATGTCTCCAGCAGCGAATCAGGCCAATACAATAGGAAGTGGAATGTCTCCAGAACAGATTCAGCTGATGAATTCAGGAATTAATAATTTTGCACCTGGCACGACTTTAGGGCAAATGCAAAATTTGGGAGCTAGTCCTTTAACGTCAAATATATCCAATATGGGCAAAGCCGGGAAAATTGCCGCAGGCGTTGCGATAGGAGCTGCTGCTTTAGGAGCAACAGCTGCAGTGGTGAATGCCTTGAAAAAATCTAAAAATTCAGGTGGAACTACTTCTGAGCAAATGGTCTTAGACAAAAATGGACAATTGGTTCCGTTGAGTTCTTTAGCAGGTAGCGAAGCTCCATATGGATATGTAGCGGACCCTCAAACGGGAGCATTAATTCCAGCCAAAACTTTGGAAGAGGGACTTGCTGCAGGACAACAAGTTTCCGCTTCTGAGCAAATGGTCTTAGACAAAAATGGACAATTGGTTCCGTTGAGTTCTTTAGCAGGTAGTGAAGCTCCATATGGATATGTAGTGGATCCTCAAACGGGAGCATTAATTCCAGCCAAAACTTTGGAAGAGGGACTTGCTGCAGGACAACAAGCTTCTGCTGAGAATGTTGCAGCAAATCAAGGAACTCATAACGAAACTGGAGCGTCGAATGGAAACAGTAAATTAAAAACAATTGGAAAAGTTGCAGCAGGAGTTGCAGTAGGAGCTGCTGCTCTGGGCGCAACAGTTGCTGCATTGAAAGCTATCAAGAAATCAAGGGGAGCGAGTCAGTCAGGAATGAATAACGGAACAAGCACTGCAACAAATAATTCCTCGGAAACGCAAAAAAACGTCTCTTCAGGAAAGTACCCAGAAGCTGAAGTGAAAAAAGCTAAAAAAACCAGTGATGATTTGACGAAAAAGATTAATAAGGCCAAAAAGAAGATAGAGTCCATCAAGAAAGACATAGAAAAAGCAGAAAAAGAAGTACAAAAAAGAAAAGATAAGCTTGCAAGTTCTAAGAATCCAGAAAAAGACAAAAGAAAACTGGAATCCTCTCAAGAGAATTTGGAAAGACTTAAAGAATCTCTAGATACACAACAAAAAGCGATAGATAACTTACAGCAGCAACAAAATGCTCTGAAGGAAAAATACGGTGGAGAACCGGGAGGTCCTGCGTAATTGTTTTAGCTCTAGACCATCATCTTGAAAAAGATGTAAGGGAAAAGGCATGAGGTACAGCAGATTAAGCAGATATAAGATCAAAAAAATAATTGAATGTTTAGTGGAGACGTAACGGCAAGTTCATCGGCAAAAATTCTGAAATTAAATCGCAAAACAGTTAACAGTTATTATAATGAGTTTCGAAGATTGATATTAGAGCATTCATTACGCGAAAGAGACAATGATTTTGTTGCTTTTTTTGCAAAATTATTCTTTGCAAAAAAAGTAAAATCAAAAAAATATACTGGTCTAGGACCTTATTTTTATTTCGGAAATGATAATAACGATAAGTTGTCTATTTCCTTTTTTGAATTTCTCTAATATACCTTATTTTTTCAGACACGAAATTATAAGAAATTTTGCAGACTTTTCCGACGAAGTCAGACACGATTAATAGTTTTCCTTTTTCCTTTGCAACAACCAACAGAAACAAATTCCAAGCAGAAGAATCCAACGCCGAAGCAGTAAGATGCCTACATCTTTCGGCGAATATCAACCAGAAAGGGCTGAGGAACAAACTTAAAGCGGTAAGGCTTATTAAAAATTTCAACTCTGTTGCTTCAATTAAGCCGACTTTACTTGCGGCAAAGGCAAGCATAAATGAAAACTCCCCAATATGTCCCAAAAGAACACTTATCACGAAAGAATCAGGCAATGGAAATTTAAACAATCTCAACAAGGCGATGTTCAGAGCCGTTTTTCCGATAGTTATATAGAATAAGGCCAGCAGAATTACTCCCAAATGCTCCCAGACAAATTGCAAATCAACTAATAAACCGACGCTCAGAAAAAATGTCATAAGCAAAATTTCTTCGATTGGTTCGGAAATGATCTTTACGTCTTCTTTTAAATCGGAATTTCCCAAAATTAGCCCTGCAATAAAGGCTCCGAATGGTGCTGAAAATCCTCCAAGTTCCGCAAAGACCGCACATCCTAAACAAATGCCAAATATTGTTATGGACAGCATATCTTTATGGCGTTTGATAAAATTCGTGAATTTGTACATATGCTTATGATAACGAGTAAAGTACAAAAACAGTCCAGTAGAAAAGATCAACAAAGCAATTAATCTTGGAGATTCATATGAAACAGAAACATCCTCGCCTTTTGATAATAAATTAATTATTAGAACCATAACTAAGGCGATTAAGTCCTGAGCAATGAGAATACCAAAAGTATTTTCTTCAACAAATTCTCCCTTGTTTTTTAGATTCTCCAGGGATTTTACCGTCACTGCAGTTGAAGAAAGCGTTATACAAAAGGTTGATAATACTATAAGCTCATGAGACATATCGAAAAAAGATCCCACTAACAGTAACACTACATAAGTCCCTACTGTAGATGCAATGGTTACAGAAACAGAGGTTTTCCAAATATTTTTTATCTTCTCAAATGATAGTCCTTGTCCGATTACAAATAATAGAAAAATAATTCCCATCTCGGAACACACGGAAATAGCTTCGGTGTCCGTTATGACAGCGAATACAGAAGGTCCTAACAGCAACCCAGCTATAACGTAGCCCAACACAGGTGTATACCCAAAACATGAGAACACAAACCCTGCGCCCATTGCGCATAAAACCACAGATGCTATTTTTGTAATGGTCCAACTCATAACAGCCACTATCCGATGTTCGCTTAAATAATACTATTTGGTACAGGCAATTCAAGTAAAATGATGAGAATTGCTTAATGTAGATGTTTTTTTGCAACACTTGTTTTTTTTTCTGCGAAAAAAAAGAAAGCGTATTTACAGAGAATATTTAAAAAATAGTAAATATTTTAATAAAAATTACATAAATAATGAGTGATCTATTGAGTGTAAAACAATAACATTATATACGATTCGAATGTATGGATTTCTGTATGGCATGTTCGTTTTTTAGAGCAGTTTTTTTTCTCAAACGAAAATTAAATATAAAGATTATTACAGTTTTATGTACAGCCGCCTTGATGTATTTCGATGCTAATGTAACGTGTATGACCCACAAAAATATGCAATTTAGTCCTTTTTATGAGAATTACCTGATAAACGCGATAATCGCTGGGAATTTGAACGCAGTAAAAGATTTTGTTGTTGAAGGCGTAGATATAAATTCAAATCTGATTTGTGAGGTCACTCCGTTGTACATAGCTGCTCAAGAAGGTCATTTGGAAATCGTAAAATATCTGATAGAACATGGAGCAAATGTCAATAAAGCTTGTGTTAGAGAGAGTACTTGTTTACATGTATCAGTTCAAAAAGGACATGAAAAAATTACAGAACTATTACTGAATCAAGGGGCAAATATTGATGCCCCCATGAGACAAGGAATTACTCCATTATATATAGCTGCTCAAGAAGGTAATTTAATCATAATGGAGCATTTGATAACACGAGGTGCTAATATTAATGCGCTTAGTTATATTGGGTATACTCCCCTTCATATAGCGATCCAAAAAGGGCATAAAAAAGCTGTAGAACTATTAGTAAATCATGGAGCAAATGTAAGCGTACACTTAAACGGAGGAGCCAATCCAGTATGTGTTGCTGCTTGGAACGGATATCTGGATATCATTAAATATTTAGTACAAAATGGGGCTGATATTGACGAAACCAGTATAAACGGATGTACTCCATTACACGTAGCGTCCGCGTATGGACATTTGAATGTGGTTGAATGGTTATTGAGACGTGGGGCAAAAATTGACGTGCGTATGAATCAGGGAGCTACTCCATTATATGTGGCAGCACAACAAGGATTTCTAAAAATCGTTGAATATTTAGTTGCTCACGGATCAAATATCAACGAAGTAGGTATAGATGGGTGTACTTCTCTGCATATAGCCTCTCAGGAGGGACACTCGGATGTGGTCGAATATCTATTGACTCATAATGCAAAAGTTAATGTCATCAATGATTACGGGAAGACAGCGTTTCAATTAGCGATAGAGAAAAGACAATTTGGCTTAAGAGAACGCGAATATGAAAATATAATTTATCTACTTAAAAGCTACATGAATGAGCGAGATATTTGTGACATTATTAAAATTGCTCCTGCTGCATGATTTTGCATTTTTTAACAGTGGCTAGAATCGGATAGTTAATTACTAATAATTATAAAGTTTATAAAAATCCCAATAAATATTTGATAATTATTTGTTTAAATATTTGGTTTTTTTGTTGATAATTTTTGTAACATACATTATACCTAACGCTACAGATAGTTTTGATTGTGTTTTCATGTGGATAACAAATTTATTTCTTTGAGAAAGCGGAGTTTTAAATGAATATAAAAATGACAGTGGTTCTGTCCATGATGATATTATTATCTTCAAAAGTTGGTGCAAAAAATCCATTTCAGCAGCAGATTCAGGAACAACGACTAATGATTGAAAGAAGTCCAGTTCAACCTCAAGTACGGCTGTTGGAATCTGCTTGGAAAGGCAATTTAGTTGAAGTTGAATATTTAACGACTCATGGAGTTGATATTAACGATGCACCTATCCGCGGATATAGTCCTTTGCATATCTCAGTTCAGAATGGACATTTGGATGTAGCAAAATATTTGATAAATCATGGTGCAGATATTGATGCTCTTACGGATGAAGGAGTAACCCCATTATATATAGCTGTTGAGAAGGGATTCTTAAACTTTGTTGAATATTTGATAAATCACGGCGCAAATATCAGTAATGTACGTACAAATCAAGGATCTACGCTGTTATACATTGCTGCTCAAAAAGGATATTTGGATATAATGCAATATCTTGTAAAGCGCGGGGTACATATTGATGAAAGAGGAATTGATAATTATTCTGCTTTACATATTGCAACTCAAAATAATCATTTAAACATAATTAACTGGTTGATAAACCAAGGGATAGATATCAATATGCAAGGAGGTCAAAAAGGATATACTCCACTGCATATTGCATCTGCGTATGGACGTTTATCTATAGTTGAAAGTCTTGTGACTCATGGAGCAAAAATTGATATGCGTTCAAATGAAGGAATGACTCCATTGCATATCGCGTCTGCATATGGACATTTGAATGTGACGAAGTACCTTCAAATTCATGGAGCTAACATAAAAGCACGTACAAATGAGGACAAGACTCCACTGTACATTGCCTCAGAATTTGGACATCTGGATATAGTTGAATTACTTATAAGCTATGGAGCTGATGTTAATGAAACTTCGAAGAATAAATGTACTCCGTTGCATATCGCATCCGCATGTGGGCATTTGGATGTGGTTAAATATTTGCTGATGCAGGGAGCAGATATTAATGCAAAAGACTTTTTTGACGCTACTCCCTTACGGGTGTCTACTTGGAGTGGTAATTGTAATATAGTCGAATATTTATTAGAACATGGAGTAGAATGTAATGACATCGATGAGGAAGGTTATAATTTAATTCATGTTGCAACACAAAACAGACATAAAAAAGTAATAAAATGTCTGATCAATCACAATGCGGATGTCAACGAATGTACCAGAAAAAATGTTACTCCAGCACATATTGCTGCACAAAATGGAGATCTAGATATACTAGAGTGTTTAATAACACTTGGTGCTGATATTAATAAATTTGATATTAATGGATATACACCTCTGCATGTCGCAGTTAAGGAAGGATTTATTAATACAGTTAAATATTTGAGTCAACAAGGAGCAAACATTAATGCGGCTGACATTAATGCAATAACTCCTTTGTATGTGGCTGTCGTAAATGGAAATTTGGACATGGTAAAATGGCTGGCAATTAACGGGGCCGATGTTAATATGCCAGGTCCTGATGGAAGTGATATACTTCGTGTTGCCGCAGAAAATGGACATGTAGATGTAATGAGTTGGCTGTCTCTTTATAACTCGGATGTTAATGCATTAAGATTCGATGGACGTGCTCCTATACATATTGCTACAGAATATGGATATTTAAGTGTAATAAAATGGTTAGTAATTTACGGAGCTGATATTAATGTTGTAGATATTAATGGAAATACGCCTCTGCACATTGCTGCTGAGTATGGACATTTTGAAGTGGCAGAATGGTTGATAACTCACGGAGCAGATGTCAACAAATACACAAAAGAAAAAATTACCCCCCTGTATAAAGCTTCTCAGGGAGGATATTTAAATATTGTTGAGTTATTAGCAAGTTATGGGGCTGATATCAATGTCAGAGGAATAAGAGGAGATACTCTGCTACGTATAGCATCGCAAAATGGTCAATTGAATGTGGTTGATTGGCTGATAAATCGTGGAGTTGATATTAATGAAAGTGGAATTGACGGAGGAACCGCTCTGCATGCAGCAACTCTGTACGGGCACCTAGATATTGTTGAATATTTAGCATCCAGTGGCGCTGATATCAACGCTCGAATGAATCAAGGATTCACCTCAATATTCATAGCGGCGTGGAATGGTTGCTTGAATATAATTGAATATTTAGCAACTTGCGGAGTAAATCTCAATGAACCGGATGTTAGTGGTAATACTCCACTACATATTGCAGCAAAAAATGGTCATTTCGATGTTGTAAAATACCTGGTAACTCATTGGAAAGTGATTGATTCGGCTAACTTTTATGGAAAAACAGCTTTACATCTGGCTGCCGAGAACGAACATTGGGAGATAGTTAATTTCCTCACAAATGTAATTAAAAGTTACTCTTCTAATTAGGTTGAATGAAATAATTGAAACAGTTTTTCTAATGGTTGTATTGAGTTCCTTGAATTGAAAAAAATTTGAGGCTAAATTTGTGTGTGGAGGAATTATTTCTTTGTTTATAAAGATCAAGAGTGGAGACTAAATGTTGAAAGAAAAGATTGAGAAAATTTGGAATGGAAAAGTTTCAGATTTATCTGCAATGTATGAGGCTTTAGAGAAATTGGATAGGGGAGAACTCCGAATTGCAGAGAAGCATGAAGGAATTTGGAAGGTCAATGATTATCTGAAAAAAGCCATTCTTTTGTATTTCAAAAATTCGTCTTTAGAAATTATGCAAGGGGGAATTTGTCCTTTTTTTGATAAGATTCCTCTGAAAACTAGGAACTGGATGAAACAAGATTTTGAAAATTCGGGGTTTAGATCCGTTCCAGGAAGTTTAGTTCGATACACTGCCTATATTGCAAGATCCGTTGTTTTAATGCCAAGTTTCGTTAATGTAGGAGCCTATGTTGACGAGGGAACAATGATTGATTCCAATGCTTTGGTTGGAAGTTGCGCTCAAATTGGGAAAAACTGTCATATTTCAGATGGTGTGACCATTGGTGGAGTCCTTGAACCATTGCAAGCAAATCCCGTAATTATAGAGGATAATTGCTTTATCGGAGTAAAGAGTTCTATCACAGAGGGTATTATAATAGAGGAGGGAGCTGTGTTGGCAACTGGAACTATGTTAACGGCTTCAACAAAAATCATTGATCGAGAAACCGGAGAAATTTCTTATGGAAAAATTCCAGCTTATTCTGTAATAGTTCCGGGAACCTATCCTTCCAAAAATGGAATTCATTTGGCGTGTGCGGTGATTGTAAAAAGAGTTACGGAACAAACACGTCGAAAAACTTCAATCAACGAACTTTTGAGGGATTAATAGGGGATTTTTTTATGGATGTCGTTAAATTCTGTTCGGGTTTAGTTGGGTGCAAAAGTGTTACTCCCACGGATGACGGAGCAATCGATTATATTGCAGTATTTTTAAGAAATTTAGGGTTTGAAACGCAAATTTTGGAATTTTCTGATAAAGGAAGAACGGTTAGGAATCTATTTGCAAAATTTGAAAAAGGAGAAGGAGCAAATCTCGGATTCTTGGGACATTCTGACGTTGTTCCTGCTGGTGACGGCTGGGACTTCGATCCGTTTGAACCTGTTCAACATAATGGATTTTTAATCGGTCGAGGTGTTGCCGATATGAAAGGTGGAATTTCGGCCTTTTGTTGCGCGGTATCAAAATTCATCCGAGAAGAATCCTTCAATGGATCTATTAGAATTTTTATCACGGGAGATGAAGAAGTAGGATCATATCAGGGAATTCAGTCAGTGTTGAATTGGGCTGAATCTAGAAGAGAAATTCCTGATGATTGTCTAGTTGGCGAACCGTCATCTGATAAAGAGGTCGGGGATAGAGTTTTTATTGGACATCGAGGAAGTATAAATGTCAGGGCGAAATCTGTTGGCAAGCAGTTACATGTAGCTTATTCTCAAAATGATGCAAATTCCCTTACTCAAGTCTGCAGATATGTTGCAGCGATGAAAGATTACGAATGGGAATACGAAGATAAGAGATTTCCGAAAACAAATTTAGAACCGACATTGTTATTTACAGGAAATTATGCTGAAAATATAATTCCGGGAGAAAGTTCTGCGAACATAAATATTCGATTTAGCTCGGATTACGATTCAGAACAGCTCCAGCAAATTTTATCTGAAAAAGCGGTTCCTTTGGGAATAGATTTGAGTTTTCGAGTTAATGGTGAAGCTTATTGTTGCGATGATGAGAGATTGAAAGATTTGATGTCTGCTGCGATCAGAAATATCACAGGATTAATCCCTAGATTTTCTACGGAAGGAGGAACTTCCGATGGACGGTATATGGTCAAATATTGTAATGTTATCGAATTTGGAATACAGGATGAAACGATGCATCAAAGTAATGAAAAAGTAAAGATCGCTGATTTGAAAAAGTTGGAAGATATTTATTTTGAATTTTTAAGATTATATTTCAATGCGTAGTCTAATTTTAGAAGATGTTCAAGATCTTGTGGAGATCAGGAGAATAAGTTTTGAGGATTTTTGGTCTGAAAAAGAATTCACTTCAATGTTATCAGACAAAAGTTTTTTCGGATTCAGAGAAGATCATGGATTTATCCTGTGCCGTCGAACTTTGGACTGCATAGATATTGTGACATTTTGTGTTACTCCCTCATATCGAAATAAGGGTATTGGCAAAAAGCTGCTCTTAGAAGTGATGAATCTTGCAGAGGAAACACAGAGTAAAGTTTTTTTGGAGGTTGCAGAAAAAAATTACACCGCCAGAAGTCTTTATCAATCACTTGGGTTCAAAAAAATCTCCATCAGAAAAAATTACTATAAATTTTCAGATAGCTTTCAAGATGCCATTGTTATGATGCGATCGCCAACTTGACCCGATCCTTTTTCGAAGTTTCTAATTTCGAGTCTCTTTGATGTTTAGCTATCGCAAGCTCCAGTAATCTATCAATCAATTCAGAATATGATAAACCGCTTTTTTGAAGTAGTAATGGATACATACTCGTTCCACCGACAAAGCCAGGAATGGTATTCATTTCGTTTACTATTACTTCATTTTCTGAAACGAACATATCGACACGACACATTCCCTCACAATTTAAAGTTTTATAAGCTTTTAGCGCTGTTGACTTCGCTTTTTCCAAAATCACGGTTGGCAATTTTGCTGGAATCTCTAGTTTTGCTCCATTTTCATCAATATATTTTGCTTCGTAAGTATAAAAATCATCCAAAGCAATCACTTCACCACATACATCCGAAGTTTGAGGATTTTCATTTCCTATGACCGCACATTCGATTTCTCTTCCCCGAATGGCTTTTTCAATTAACACCTTGTTATCGTATTTGTAAGCCTCATTTACCGCCTCGAGTAGCTCTTCTCTGTTTCGGACTTTGCTTACTCCCACGGACGACCCTGATGAAGCAGGTTTAACAAAAACGGTGTTTCCCAACTTTTCGGAAACATCCTCATATCGAATGGCTTCGTGGTTACGTAATGTAATATAATCAGCAACAGAAATTCCTTCTGCCTTGAGCAATATTTTTGTAATTTCCTTATCCATACACGCTGCGGAACTCAAAATGTCCGGACCAACGAAAGGAATATTCAAAATTTTCAGAAAACCTTGGATGGCTCCATCTTCTCCCAAATACCCGTGAAGAATGGGAAATGCAACATCTATGTATTCTGAAAGATGTTCATTGAGTTCATTTGGGCAATCTCTGCAAAATTTGTCCTCTGAAAATAATTCTTTCGCTTGAGGAATATATTTCAATATTTCTCTCTGCCCAAAATGAAATTTCCCAGACTTATCTATTCCAACAAGAAGAATTTCATATTTATCAGGATTAAGGTTGGCAATAACACTTTTTGCCGACCAAATCGTAACCTCGTGTTCCGTCGAACGACCACCGAAAAAAATTCCGACTTTAAGTTTTCTCATATCCCTGCATCCTACCTTGATTGTTTTTTATGACAACTGCATTTCTTTTTTTTCAATTGATTCCTTAATTTTTCCAACTGTTCCTCAACTCTCTTTTTCAAAGATACCGCAAAAATCAAATTAGGTTCACGTTTAATATATCCGTATCCTATAGGAAATGAAATAGGTTCGGCTTTATGATTTAAATAATATTCAGTTAAACTTGGTTGCTTATATGTACGAAATACCTGCAATGTAGGTTTTGTGTAAGTTCCGAAAATATATACATCCCAATTTCGCCTAAAGAAATTGAAAGGAACTCCTGTATCATCCTGAAGAATGCACCGAGTTTCATTTAATATAAAACTTCTTATGTTTGTAAAATTCCTGTCATGTAAAGCATATGACGCGCTTTTGACAAAAGTTGAAAACTCGAATTTGTGAACAAATTTCATTAAATAATCCAGTTTATCATTTTCATTGCCGAGATTGGCTCTCACATAGTAAATAACTTTTTTTTCTGAATTTTTTTCGCATATTATTTTTAAACAGCTGATACTATCAGGAACAGGTTTTGTAACATCTCCATTCGCGTCAATTGAACAGTTATCTACCTCTAGTATATTAAATCCCAATTTTTTCAAAGCCAGAAGTATCAGATTAAGACCTCCTTTTACCGTAGCATTGGATAACTGAGTTTGCATCTCCGAAGTTATAAAGTATCCTTTTCTCAAGTAATGGGAGAAAGCTGTTTTAACAGAATCATAATACTCTGAATTTGTTAAACCTTTTTCTATTTGATCAAAATCACCCAACGGTTCCAAACCTACCAAAATATAGCGTTTGGCTTCAGGAAAAAAACTAATTGCGTAAGATATATCCGGCCCCCCGAAAGGATAGAAAAGCGTATCGTATTTTGGGCTAAATTTTTTCAAATGCTCATTAGTCCACGAGGGAATATGACCAATACTTTCGCGATACAATCTATTCCAGGAGGATTTGATAAATTCAGAATACTTACGAAAGTCAAACCCCTTATTATCCTTGGTAACAACTCCAGCAATTCTTTCCGCGACAGTGTTAAATTTATTATCAGCCATATCTTCATTTTCAGCCATTATTCCGAAACAAGAAAAAATCGCGACAACACACCAGGCATATTTCTTCATAAAAATTCCTTTTTAAAATATACACTTAAACACGGCACAATATTACATCAAATAAGAAATTTTTCAATTGTCGGCACTTGTTATAATGAAAAATAGCCTTTATATTTTTTAGAGGTGCTGGAGATAAGTAATGTTTTCATTTTTGCGCGGCTTGATTTCCTCTGATATGGGGATTGATCTCGGAACAGCCAATACGTTGGTTTATGTAAGAGGGCAGGGGATAATTTTGAATGAGCCCTCTGTTGTGGCATTGGCTGATGAGGGGGGGAAAAAACGAGTTCTTGCTGTCGGGGAGGATGCAAAATTGATGATAGGCCGTACTCCAGGAAATATTACGGCTATTCGTCCTATGAAAGACGGGGTTATAGCTGATTTTGAAGTCGCAGAGGAAATGATTAAGCATTTCATCAGAAAAGTTCATCATCGCAGAAATTTTGTTTCTCCTCAGATTGTTATATGTATTCCGAGAGGGGCAACGGCAGTTGAACGCAAAGCTATCCAAGAATCTGCTGAAGGAGCGGGAGCAAGAAGAGTGTTTCTGATAGAGGAACCAATGGCTGCAGCCATTGGAGCGGGACTTCCCGTGACTGAACCTACAGGTTCTATGGTTGTGGATATTGGAGGGGGAACTACCGAAGTAGCGGTATTGTCTTTAGGGGGTATCGTGTAATGGACGAAGCCATTATCAACTATATACGAAAACAACACAATTTGTTGGTAGGAGCAGCAACTGCAGAGCGAATAAAAAAGGAAATAGGAACAGCAATGCCTCCTGAAAATGGGGAAGGACAGAGAATGTTCATTAAAGGAAGAGATTTGGTAAATGGGCTTCCGAATGAAATTGAGATTACTGAAATGCAGATTTGGGAAAGCTTGTCGGAACCTGTAACTGCGGTTGTCGATGGGGTGAGATTTGCTCTTGAAAATACGCCTCCTGAATTATCTGCAGATATCGTAGATAAAGGGATTATTATGACCGGTGGAGGTTCTTTGCTTTCACGTTTGGATGAGTTGTTGAGAATTAAAACAGGGTTACCTGTGAAGAGAGCAGAAGATCCATTGCTTTGTGTGGCTCTGGGAACTGGAAAAACTCTTGAGGAGTTAAAAGTAATGGGGAGCGTTCTTCTGAGATCCTATTAATAATGCAAGAAACGGAGTAAGTAAGATCAGAAAAGGTTCTTTTCGTTTATTCAAAAATAATAAAAGAAAGAGATTTGAGATTGTCCTGGTGTTGTTGGTTATTTTGGTGACACATCATTATGTGAGCGTTGTGTCGTGTGTAGATAATTTGTTTTTGAATCTACGATTTGGTTTTTTCGAAATTTCCGACAAACTCTCGAGGTATTTTGTAAATCTGAGACAAAACTTTTCTCAGGATATAGGAGAAAAAATTTTTGATCTGCAGTGCGAAAATGTAAAATTAAAATTGCAAGCAAATAGGGTGGATTTACTTATCGCGGAGAACAAAAGATTAAAGTCGTTATTGAAAATGAAAGAATCTTCAGAAAATGAGATTATTTTTGGGAAAATCATTAATATTTTTAACAACGATTTTGTTCGTTCAGCCCTTATAAACGTGGGGAAAAGGCAAAATGTTCAGTTGGATAACTTCGTTTATAACGAGCAAGGTATAATCGGAAGAATTATTGAAGTATCAGATAATTGGAGCAAAGTTTTATTCATTGTTGATGCAAATTCTAATATTCCGGCTAAAATATGTGGAATGAATGCAATATTGTCGGGCGATAATTCAAATTTGCTAAAAATAAATGTATTGGACGGAGAAATAAAAAAGGAAGGTGATACGGCGGAAAGCTCTTCTTATGGTAAAGTATTTCGAGAAAAAATAACGATCGGAAAGATTATCAAAAAAGAGGATGAGTTCTTTGTACAACCATCAGTGAATTTTAGCAATTTAAAATACGTTTGTGTCGGAAAATGTCAAGATTAGAAAAAATTGTTTTTATTTCTCTATCAATTTCTCTGTTTTTTTCAGAAAACACGGGGAAAGCCTTTCTTTACAGTTGTTGTTTGTATGGTATTTTTAAACAGAGGTGGTTTTTTCTTTTTTTCGGTATAACATCGATATTTTTTGATATATATCATTCGATATTTGTTGGAATTTCCTTTTTTTCTCTTGTGATTGTTGCAGAAATAGTAAAAAAATTTGAATCAGTTTTATTGAATCTGCCTATTTGGGCAAGATTATATTATCTATTCATGATTGTTTGCGGAGCAGAATTAATCTGCTGTTTATTCATCATATTGCTTGATGGAAGGT
>CADARG010000019.1 GCA_902790255.1 uncultured Pseudomonadota bacterium
CGCTACCAGATACTGCAAAAACCTGTCTTCATTCCTTGCTGCTGTTCAGATCAGATGCTTGGCTGTTTGGGGCAATATCTTGTGACGACAGGATCTAAGCAATTAAAGGGAATCATACCAGTGGCTGATAACACAGTAGTTTCCATAAATGAAACAATAGAAAAAGCAAGCAATTACAAATTCGACACCTCTGATGAAGCAAAAAAGCGCCGCCAGGAAATCGCTCAAAAGCCGTGGGATGAATAAAAGTTTTCTCTGTTTTTCTATCAAAACGCAGGGTCTTCAGGCTCTGCGTTTTTTAGTTATTCGAAACCTTTCAGTTTTTGATTTCCAAAATCACGTTTTTTTTCTTGCCGCAGGACAACTTGATCAGATCTCCATCGGATAAATCTTGCGGAAGTTTATAGTCCTCAGCGATTGACTCGTTATTCACATATACGCCCTTGCCTCGGATCATCCTTTTCGCATCGCCTCTGCTGGAGCACAAACCTGTTTCCACCAAAATATCAATAATCGAAGAAGTTTTCGCCGTTTGGTGCCGATTCACTGAGTCGATTTTGGTCAAATCTTCGCAGGATTGATTGAAAATCTGCTCAGCGGATTGATGAATAGATGCGAGCGAATCTTTTCCGTGTACGATAGAAGTGATTTCATCTGCCAAAATGACTTTCAGCGCATTGATCTCGCTTCCCTTAACGGATTCCATCTTCTTGATCTCCTCGACGGGCAGGTCTGTAAACAGATACATCAGTTTGATAACATCCGCGTCGTCGACATTTCGCCAGTACTGCCAAAAATCGTAAGCGGACATGAAATTTTCGGACAGCCAGACTGCTCCGTTGGCCGTTTTCCCCATCTTCTTTCCATCGCTGGTTGTCAGCAGCGGATTAGTTAGTCCGAACGCTTCTGCTTCGCATTTTTTTCTGATTAATTCCACGCCACAGACGATATTTCCCCACTGGTCCTGTCCGCCTAGCTGGATTCGGCAGTCTTTATCGCAGAAAAGTCTGTAGAAATCGTAGGCCTGCAAGATCATGTAGTTGAATTCCAAAAAACTCAGCGAGTTATTCTGCGTCAATTTGGTTTTGACCGAATCAAACCCAATCATGCGGTTTATGGAAAAATATTTCCCAATATCACGCAGAAATTCCAGATAATTTATGTTGTCCAACCATGCAGCATTATTTACCATGATTGCCTTGTCGTCTCCAAATTCCAAGAACGGCTCGAGGCAGGATTTTATTCCCTTTAGGTTCTCCTCGATTTGCTCATTTGAAAGCATCGGGCGGGTAGTGTTGCGAAAAGAAGGATCTCCGACTTTTGTGGTGCCACCTCCAACCAAAATAATTGGCTTGTGTCCATGTTTTTGGAATAATCGCATAGTAAATATGGGAATTAAATGACCAACGTGTAGACTTTTCGCAGTGATATCAAAACCTACATATCCATATCGCCCTTTTGTCGACAAATATTCGTCGATTGCTTCCAAATTTGTGGTCTGATACACAAAACCTCTGGCCACAGCCTCATTTAAAAAGGACGATTTCATTATTTTCCCCCGTGCTTTATCATGTACTTTCGTTTCAACAATTAGACGACTTTACGCATTTCTTTTCTGGAGTTCAAGTGTTCAGTAACATACCTTTTGATAGTATCCAGATGTCCAGTAAAAGAATGATCACAATTAGGAATTACTCGATAATCAACGGAAATTCCTCTCTGTCCGTTCAATTTTTCGACCAGTTTATCTACATGCTCTGTCGGACAGATAATATCATCTGCACCGTTTATCATCATGCCTGAAACAGGACAAGGTGCTAAGAACGAAAAATCATTAAGGTTTGCCGGAGGACAGACGGAAATGAAACCTGAAATCTCAGGGCGTCTCATCAAGAGTTGCATTCCTATCAAAGCTCCGAACGAAAATCCAGCTACCCAAATTTCACGATGTCCTTTGTTTATAGAGCGAATCCAATCAAGCACCGAAGCAGTATCGTTAAATTCTCCTTCGCCTTTGTCGAATTCACCTTCTGATTTTCCTACTCCCCGAAAATTAAAGCGGATTACGGAAAATCCATTTTCGACGAAAGCATTGTATAAACTCACAGTAACTCGATTGTTCATAGTTCCGCCTTGTGTAGGATTTGGGTGCAACACCATCGCTAAAGGCGCTCCAGCATGCTTGCTGTGATGATACTTCGCTTCGATTCGTCCTGCATGACCTGTTAAAACAATAGCTGGCATAATAGTCTCCTACCTGATAAAAAGCCTCATCATATCAAATAATGTCTTTAAATACTTTTTACAAGGGGGAGAGTAAAAAAAAGTTCATAAATTTTTCAACGTGTGGTAGAATCCAACGCGGTTGTTATAAATTTAACTAGTGTAGATTATGATTTTTAGATAGTTCTAAAATAAATAATAGAGGGAGTTGATTGTGGAATTATCTGGTAAAGCAGTTTTAGTTCGGGTTGATTTTAATGTTCCTATGAACGGCGGTGTTGTGATGGATGACGCCAGGATAAGGGTGCCTGTTGCGACCGTAAGAGATTTGCAAAAAAAAGGGGCAAAGGTCGTTTTGATGTCTCATTTGGGAAAGACTTCAAATAAAGCTAAAACGCGAAGTTTGCGACAGTTAATACCTGCTATAGAAAAGATTTATGGGAATTCAGTGCGGTTTGTTGAGGATTATTTGAGTGAAAATACTCGATCTTCGATGAAAGAAGCTCCTCAAGATAGTTTGATTCTGCTCGAAAATCTCCGGTTTTATTCACAAGAAGAGACTTGTGATTTGGATTTTGCTCGAAAGCTCGCGTCGTTGGGAGATTTTTTTGTGAATGAGGCTTTTTCAGTATCTCATCGAAAACATGCTTCTATTTTTGGAATACCTCAGTTTTTGCCGTCGGATTTAGGAAAGAATTTTAGGAAGGAGATACAAAATATAGAAGGGTTCTTTAATCACGCATCTGGAAAGAGAATGGCTATTATCGGGGGAGCAAAATTACCGACAAAGATTAAACTGCTTAAGCGTTTGGTTGCAAAAATCGACAAGTTGGCCCTTGGCGGAGGGATTGCTGGTGCTTTCTTATCTTACCTTAATGACGATTCGTCGGAAATTTTTGATCTCACAGAGTATGAATCAGATGTGAAAGAGATACTTGATAACGCAAAAAGATTCGGGTGCGAGTTAATTGTTCCTACTGACTTTTCAGCTTTGATTTCGACAAAAAGTGATCATGCCATCATGCGCTCCGAGAACTCCAACACGACCGTTTTCGATATAGGGCCTGATTCCGTGAAGCTGCTGGAAGATCACATTGTGGCTAGCGACGTAGTGTTGTGGAATGGTCCTGTAGGGTTGTTTGAACGCAGTCCATTTGAGTTCGGGACAAAGGCGATTGCGGAATTTATCGCAAAGCGGACTCAGGATCACAAGTTGATTTCGATCATTGGCGGAGGAGATACAGGGTTTGCCATGAAAAAATTTAATGTCGCGGATAAGATGACATGTATATCCACGGCGGGCGGCGCCTTTCTTAATTACGTTGAAAACGAAGATTGCCCGGCATTGGAGGCTATACGTATTAGCCATAGTAAATTCGGTAGATCATAATTATCTAAAGTCGATTAGTTTTTTCGGAATTCTAATCAGAATAGAACGTATCCTCAGAGAATTTGTCGTTTTCCTTTATTTCTGAAATCTTAGCAGTTTTTACTGCTGTTTTACTTTTGGAAGAACTTGTTTTTCTTTTTCTTGATTTTTTCTTCTTATTAATTCCCAAACTTTCTTCGATTTCCGTTTTGTAAGCTGACACTATGTATTTTACATCATCAAAAAGATCGTCTGAAACATAAAAAGATGACGCAAGTACCGTTATTATTCTGAAGTTTTTTACTTTTTCTTCAAACAAAATTTGAGTGCGGCCGCAAAATCCCGTAAAATACTTCTCTTCTATGGAGAGAGTTTCATTTTGATCGTCTTCTAAGTCGGCAAATTTGAATTCTGCTTTTGGACATTTTTCATGAAATAAGTGACCGTTATCTGGAACTTCGGGCAGAAATGTTTCGTTAAAATCTTGAATAAATACAAATACCGCAGTATCGCAGTCGTTAAAAGAAGTTCCTTTTGGCCACAGAACACCTATCAGTCCGTTATTTCCTTTGAAAGTTCTGTAAGCCCAACCATTCGGGGCTTTTATCACAAATCGGCTGCGCTCAGGTTGATCTGGTGTTTCAATCGGAACACATTCTGGTTCGAAATCACCGAAAGATCCGAAAAAAAACAACAAAGCCAGTAAACAGTGTAATACCTTCATACTTTCCTACGTAAAAACATCAAAGCTTCCAAGCTTTTTTCCTTATTACGATTAGATTCTATCATCAAATTATCAACAAATTGTTAAATTTAGGGAAAAATTGCTTACAAAATATTCTCAAAAATTAGAAAGAATTTAAGAATACAAAGTTAAATATATCAAAGATTATTAATGAGCGAATGAAGAATTGGAAAATTTCTTCGTTTTTTAGATTTATTAGTTTCTGAAAAATTACGAAAATGCAGACAATTATCTGTCTTTTTGGTTGATTAGTTTTTAATCAAAGTGATAGTATCTTGTGGGCAATTTGCGAGGAGTGAATGAGAATTCGTAAGGTGGTTTTTCCTGTCGGAGGTTTGGGAACACGTTTTTTCCCGATTACACGGGCCATTCCTAAGGAAATGCTAGGGATCATCGATAAGCCTCTGATACACTACGCTTTCGAGGAAGCTATCAATGCAGGTATAGAGCAGTTCATATTTGTCACTCGGCACGGCAAGGATTCTATAGAAGATTATTTCGATTACATGTTTTCTCATCCTGATTACTTTGACATAAACATAGGGAGTGTTTGCTATGTTCGTCAGAATGAACCAAAAGGTTTAGGACATGCCGTATTATGTGCAAAAAATCTTATAAATAATGAACCTTTTGCGGTTATGTCGGCGGATGATTTTATTTTAAGTCCGAAATCTTGTATCGGAGAGATGATAAAGAATTACAACGGTGCGAATATGGTAGCAACAATGCCTGTTGCTTGGGAAAATGTTAGTCGCTACGGTATTTTGGATGTTGATCATCAGGATGGGCAATTGGTTTACGCGAAGTCGGTGTATGAAAAACCTTCTCCCGAGAATGCAAAGTCAAATATCGCAATAGTTGGACGCTACTTATTGTCGGCGGATATTTTTAAGGTTCTTGAGCATCTAGAACCAGGAGTAAACGGAGAGATCCAGTTGACTGATGCGTTGTTGGAGATGATTCCATCTTGTGGTTTGATTGGGTTTAATTTTGAAGGACAAAGGTTTGATTGCGGTTCTAAAGGAGGGCTACTGGCGGCTATTTTGCGGGTAGCTAGCAATACGGAGAAACTGAAGCAAGTGATAGATGAATTTATAAAAGAAAAATAAGGGAAAATTATGAATATAACGGTAATTGGTACAGGTTATGTCGGGTTGGTTTCTGGAGTTTGCTTTGCAGAGTTCGGATTCGATGTTACGTGTGTGGACAACAACTTGGCGAAGGTTGAATCTTTAAAAAAAGGTGAGGTGCCGATTTACGAACCGGGTCTTGATAAGTTGATGAAAAAAAATATGGAGGCAGGACGTCTTGGTTTTTCTTCCAGCACCAAGGATTCGGTAAAGGATGCTGACATTATATTCATTGCGGTAGGAACTCCAAGCAAAGAGGATGGAAGCGCGAATTTGGATTATGTATATTCGGCAGTGGCGGAATTAGCAGGTTCGATAAATCGAGATGCCGTGTTGGTTATTAAGTCTACAGTCCCTGTTGGAACTACAAAGTCAGTGAAAAAATTTCTGCAAGAAAAAGGTGTTGAAATTGATGTTGCGTTTAATCCTGAATTTTTGAAGGAGGGGGCTGCAATTGATGATTTTATGCATCCAGATAGAGTGATTCTTGGGGTTGAGAGCAAAAAGGCTAAAAAGGTTTTGTCGCAGGTTTATAGACCTCTTTACGTATTTAATGTTCCGATTGTATTTACGAATTTAGAAACAGCGGAGCTTTCAAAATATTCCTCCAATGCCTTTTTGGCGATGAAAGTTACATTCATAAATGAAATTGCGAACTTATGTGAAGCTTGTGGGGCGGATGTCAACGATGTAGCTCTTGCTATGGGACTCGATAAAAGAATCGGAGATAAATTTTTGTTGGCAGGACCAGGATATGGTGGTTCTTGTTTTCCTAAAGATACTTCCGCTCTGGCCGATTTTGCAAAAAATTTTGGTGTTAACATGAATCTTGTGGAAGAAACGATTTCTTCCAATAATAAGCGGCGCGAAAAGATGGTGAAAAAGATTCTCTCTGCCTGCGACGGAGATGTTAAAGGTAAGGATATTTCAGTTCTCGGTGTTACTTTTAAAGCAAATACTGATGATATGAGAGATAGTCCTAGCATTGAGATCATACAGGCTTTGCAAAAGGCGGGAGCGAATATAAAGGTGTATGATCCATCTTTCTCTCAACAAGCTAAAGCGATTTTCAATAATGTTTTGTGGAAGAAAAATCCTTATGAATGTTGTGATGATGCTGATGTCGTGTTGATTCTGACAGATTGGAGTGAATTTAGAGCACTTAATTTGAAAGAGTTAAGAAAGAGAGTAAGAAATCCATTGTTGATTGACCTTAGGAATATGTATCCCGTGGATGAGGTTAAGGCTTCAGGATTTATATATTGTTCTGTTGGAAGGGTGTTTTATAAATAGAGTGTTTCGTAGACAATGAAATTTTTGATATCGGCTTCCTTAGTTTTTTTGTTATTGTTTCAGACAGGGGACTGTTCCTTTAGTCAGTCGGAAGAAATCCGAGGATTTTGTAAAAAAGCTCAGAAGTTGGAATCAAATCTTTCGAAGATTCAATTGGCTTTACAGGATATAAATAAGCGAGAAAAAATGTCTCTGCCTGCGATAATAAATGTTTATGAGATTTTATCCAGATATTGTACTGTGTTGGCGAGTATTCAGAGATTTTCCGATATACTGATAATCAGTAAGTATCAGAATAAAAGTGATTTTATTCGTTGTTCAGTCGTGATAAAGAGTTTTGCCGATTATTTTAAAACTATTAGCTTAAGGTTGGGAAAGGAAAGTAGCGAGTTAGTGAAGCTCCAGCAGGAAAAAAGCACCTTAAGTAAAGATTATACTCAGATATCGGTGGAATATGAGGATGTTTGTAAAAAAATAGAGGAAGAATCTAAAAAACTATCGGAAAGTAGAGAAGAAAATGTAATTCAAAATGACGTAGTGTATCATATTGCAACTAAATCCGAATCTATAGAAGAGTTGGATGCCGAGCTGGAGGCTGAAAATGTTGTGGGAGTTTTGAGAAATAACAAAATTTCTACGAATTTAACGTTGGCTTATCCCGTAAACGGAAGGATTGTCGCGGAGTTCGGAGATCGAGGAGATGATGACTCGATGATTTGCTACATGGGGTTCGAGACAAACCATGGGGCGGTTGTCACTTCTCCCGCGAAAGGTCTCGTTGTATTTTCCGGAAATTTTATGAATTACCAAAATATGATAATTATCAGCAATGGCGAATATAGAATATTTTTATACGGTATCAAAAAAATTTTTGCAGCCACTGGAGATATAGTTGAAATGGGTGATTATATCGGAAAAATGGATGAAGAATCGAAAGATTTGCCGATTGTAAAAATGGAATTGAGAAAGTCGGGCGAACCTCTTGATCCAAGACATTGGCTTTTGCAAACTATAGAAAAAGGAAAAAGATAATGAGAAGATTATGGATTTTACCTTTTTTGGTTTCATTGATATCTTGTAATTCAAGTGAAACTAAATCCGAAAATAAGCTGGAGAAAGCGGAGAAATCCGAAAAAGTTGAAATTTTATCTCAGGAGAAAGATAAGGCAGCGGATCTCGCGGGTCGCGAACTGCAGTTCGTTTGCGCCTGCATAAAATACGAATACGTTAACGAAATGACCGATGAGGTCATAATTCGCAAGGCGATTGAGGGTATGATGTCTACTTTGGATCTTCATTCGCGTTATCTGAATGAAAAGGCGTTCAATTCTTTGAAGAATTTAACAGAAGGAGAGTTTGGTGGGCTCGGTATAGAGTTTATTATGGACGATGATGGATATATCAGAGTTATTTCCGCGATAGATGACACTCCGGCCTACAAAGCTGGATTAAAAAATGGAGATCTTATTGTCGGAGTAGACGGAGAATATCTTGGAACAAATATTACTGATGTAGAAGTTATCGAAAAGCTAAGAGGAAAGCCGGGGACTTCCGTGAAGCTCAAGATAATCAGAGAACGGCAAGCTCCATTTGACGTAACTATCAAAAGAGATTTGATAAAAGTTAAGTCAGTTAAAGCAGAAGTATTGGATAACATAGGGTATATCAGAATTTCTACCTTCGATAAGAACACCAGTGCAGATATCAAGAAGTTTATACAGGAAAATAAAAAACTGAGTGGTATCATATTGGACGTAAGAAATAATCCGGGAGGTCTTTTGGATGAAGCGGTTGCTGTTTCAGATTTATTCTTGAAAAATTGTAAAATAGTTTCGACCAAAGGTAGAACGAAAGACAACTCCATGGAATTTTTTGCAAATGGGGAGGATATTACTAATGGACTTCCTATTGCGGTGTTAATTAACAGCGGAACGGCTTCTGCTCCCGAGATTTTGGCTGGTGCCCTTCGTGATAATAAACGTGCTGTTATCATTGGAACCCGCTCTTTCGGAAAAGGTTCTGTGCAGAAGGTTATTCCTCTTCCGTTCTCGGAGAAAACTGGGATTAAATTGACTATCGCGAAGCATTATACTCCGAGTGGTGAATGCATACAGGGAAATGGTATAAGCCCTGACATTGAGGCAGGATATGCGAGCATCAAAAAAGTTGACGGGGTCTTCTTGTTACGTGAGGAGATTTTCAAAAATGCTCTGGATAGGAAAGAGACAGAGAAGAAACATCCAGATGCTAATAAATTACCTGATTCTCCAATGATAAAGAAAAACGACAGTGATAAAAAGGAAAATGAAGAACTGGATTTTAGAAAGATGTCTCTGCGAGAAAGGGCAGAAAAGGATTATCAATTAAATAAAGCTTTTGATACCCTGAAAGCGATAAATGTCTATGATAAGATAAATGGTGAGAAGAATAATGAAAAATAGAGTTCGCTGGTTCGTATTTTTGGGAAGTTTGGCTGTTTTTGTAGCAGGAGTTGAATTATGGCATAGACATGTTCGAGACAGAGACTCTGTCTATCAGTGTAGAATATTAATAGATAAAGATTTTTCTGTGGATGAAGTCAATCCTGAGGAGGGAATAAAGAGCGAAAAAATAAGTTTGTATGTGAGAACGAAATATGGGATTCTTCCCCGAAGACAATCGGATCCGTCCAAGATATTTAACGCATATTCGGCGGTTGTTGATTACGAGGAAGATTGTTTGAAGAACGGGTATTTACGATTGGCGATTTTGGTTCGAGATGCGACTGAAGAAAGCATACAAAATGTTATAGCCCAATTCCGGGATGTAAAGATTTCATTCATTATTCCGCATTACACTGCTAATTTGGGGAAGATTGCTGAAATTATAATATCTTCTGGGCATGAATTTTTTATTCAGTTACCGACTCAATCCTCTATTCCCTCAGATAAAAAGGAGACAGTTTCTCCGTTTTTGGCCAATGCTTCTCCGGATGAGGTAAGGGATAAATTGTATTATTTGATGTCTTCAACCAAATATGCCATAGGAGTAGCAAATACTTGCGATTCTCTTATAACCAAGTCAGGTAAGGATATGGAAATTATCGCCAAGGAGCTTTCGCAACGAGGGATGGCTTTTTTGAATATTGATGATGATAGCGATGTCATGGAAGAAATATCTGAAAGAATTAATTTGCAATCGTTACGAGCGAAAGTTTTTCAAAAATCTGGTCAACTTAAGGAAAAAGATTCAATTGTTGTAGACTCTGGACAGCTGAAAGACCTCTTGCATGCCATTCCTGATGGTGTAAGGTTAGTTCCTATTAGTTTTGTGGAAAAAAATGCTTCCTTATAGAAAATGTGTTGCTATTGTCGTAAAAAATAGTGATCTGATTTTTGTCGCCGAAAGGTTAGATACCGAGAACGCTTGGCAGTTGCCCCAAGGGGGAGTGAATGATGGTGAATCTTATTCGGATGCGGCTAAAAGGGAGTTATTAGAAGAAACAGGTATTTCTTCTACAAGCTTTTTAAGCCAAACAAGAAAATTATATAAGTATGATTTCCCTCAATATTCTCAGGATCAAATGATAAAAAAATATGGAGCGCTGAAATATCGTGGACAGGAACTGTGTTTTACAGTGTTTAAATTTGTCGGAAGTGATTCGGAGATAAATTTAACTTACGATACACAGGAATTCAGACATTGGAAATGGGAATCTGTCGAAAATGTTTTAAATTCTATAGTAGATTTCAAATATGAATGCTACAAAAATGCTTTTTCTGAATTAAATCTGCTACGTTAAAATTTTGTTAATAGTTTGTGATACATAATATCCGTATGTTACAGAATTTTATGGGACGATTGCAGGCATTTGTTAAGAAAAAATTTGATCAAAAAGGTGTAGTTTTGATTGAATTTGCCTTTTGTTGTCCGGCTCTGATAATTTTGTTGTTTTTTGTTTTAGATGTTCCGCTGGCTTACAGGGTGGTTACGAAGATGCAGAAGATGGCGGAGTTGACTGCATGTATGATAAGAAATGTTCCGAGTAAGAAAGATACTCAAATTACGATTGAGGATTTGAAGAACATATCTAAGGCGACAGGAGTGTTTTTAACAGGCAGATTGGGATCTTCCAAGCGTTACCCTTTCAATCTTTCTACATATGTTTTTTGTATCGTTGGAAAAGAAGGAGGTTTCGACAAACTGTGGAATGTACATATTAAAAATAATCTGTACAGCGGAACAATCACATCTAACAGTGAGGATACAACATATTACTCCAAATTTCAAGAAGCAAGTAAATTTGAAGATATTAAAGAACTTGCAAACTTTAGCATTCGGGAAGGAGAGATAAAACTCGTAGTTGAGACAGTTGCTTGGTATAACGAAGATCAAAATGATGATAAGGAAATTGTTTCTGTCAGTTCGGGAAGCAGCGGTAGTGTATGGAGGACAAAGTTGGCTCGACTGTTGGGGCTAAAGGAGTGGCATGCGAATTCGAGTACAGCAACTAAATCTAGAGGTTATAACAAAAATTTTTATTTACTAACTATTCCTGGAAGAAGTGTAGGTAATAGTGCAAAAGCTTTTGGAAATAGTTTTTCTGTAATGTCTTATGTTGATGAAATAATTCCAGAGAGTTGGGAAAAGGAGTGAAATAATGAATAATATGATAGCAGTTATAGGGGCAGGGCAAATGGGCAGCGGTATAGTTCAGGTATTTGCCACGGCAGGGTTTAGGGTTTCAGTTTACGATATCTCTCGAAAAATTTTAGATAAATCTAAAATCCGAATAGAACACTCACTTGCGAGATTAACAGAAAAAGGTCATTTGGAAGAACCTGCTGAAGTAATTATTAATAGGATAAAATTTGTTGAAAAGATGTCCGATCTGTCCGATAGTCGGATTTTTATAGAATCAGCTTTTGAAAATTTCGATATTAAAACAAATATATTATATAAACTTGCACAATATTTATCTAAGGATAGCTATGTTGCCAGTAACACTTCGTCTTTGTCGATAACAGCGTTGTCTCAAATGTTACCTTATCCAGATAAATTTATAGGATTTCACTTTATGAATCCTCCTCCGATTATGCAATTGGTTGAAGTAATCAGGGGATATCATACGAGCGATGAAACATACAATTATTTTTGGAATCTTGCAAAACGGTTAGGTAAATATCCGATTTATTCAAAGAATGCTCCGGGATTTGTACTTAACAGAGTTTTGATTCCAATGATTAACGAAGCAATATATGCACTGTATGAGAATATATCTACGGCAGAGCAAATAGATGAAGCCTTAAAATTAGGAGCGAACCATCCGATGGGACCATTGGCTCTCGCTGATCTAATAGGTTTGGATACAGTGTTGGCCATTCTTAAGACCTTGCAAAAAGAAATGGGAGAGAGGAACAAATATAAACCGTGTCCTTTATTGGAAGAATATGTTGAAAAAGGATTTCTGGGCAGAAAATCTAGAAAAGGATTTTATGAATACACTGACATTTCATTAGTAAGTCGAAAGGTTACAGGGAGGGATTGTTAGTTTTTTATAAATTGATTTAGATATGATGTGAGTTCATAAACACAGATCCCTACCTAAGGGGAGAATTTCGTTAACCCAGAGTCAACAATATAATGAAGATCAAGTTTAACAAAACAGAGGGACTGACACCGAAAGTGACAGTCCCTCAAGGTCATAAAAAGTGTAAAATTCTATTAATTTCCTGTTTCTCCAACAATTTCTTGAGGAAGGGTTCCCTTTATCACCGGAACCGGCTCTGAATTCGTAATGGCATCAGTAGAGGATTTTTCGTTGATAGGTTCTTCCGGAATTACAGGAACGTCAGATACTAAGATAACTTCGGGAGTTTGAGTTGAGTTTTCAGAGGTTTCCTGATTCACAGCACTTATTGGCGCTTCTTCAGTAATAAGTGGTTTTGTATTATCTGCCGTATTCGTTGGTTGAGAGCTTTCTGTTTTTGGACTCTCTGAATTACTTACCACATTAGTTGATGGAGCACCTTCTGTTTTTGACTTTTCTGTGTTGTTTACTGCATCGATTGACAAGATGTTTTCCGTTTTCGAACCTTCTGTGTTACCTATCACCACATCTATTGACAGAGTATCTTCTTTTTTTTGGCTTTGGGATGGTATATTTTTTTCTGCGTTAGCTTTCGATGCTGAATCGAGGGTAGCATCGTTTACAGATTCGGTGTTTACGACAGGCTCTTCATTTTGAGGAGGTGTAACAACATTTTCATTGGTTTTTTTGTCTTCGATGTTGTTAATTGTAACTACCTCTGTTTCATCATTATCCACTGAATTCTCAGTTTCTGATTCGATAGGACTATTAATATCGGAATAGATATCACGCTCTTTTATTACAGATTTTTGCTTATCTACTTGATCTTGCAAGGAAATTTCTTCAATTGATTTTGTCTTCTCTTTCTGCTTAGTTACAATTTCTTGAGATTCAGTCTTGGTATTTTGTTTGTCATCTTTAGATTGTTTGTTCCCGCTATCACATGCTGCTAACAATAACAATGCACCTAAACCAAATATGTATGAAAAATTTTTATACATTTATCACCTACTAATTTAATAAACTGATTTTATGCTTCAAATCCTTAAAATTAAGTTAATTTTATGAAATTATCCTCGGTTTTTTTATTGAACTTTTTAAGGTAAGTGATATCATAATTCGAGATCAGTATATGGGAGTTATAAATGACTAATACAGTGAATTTTGTACCTTTAAAAGATAGGGTTTTGCTCAAAAGGGTGGATCAAGAGGAAAAAACTCCTGGCGGTATAATTATTCCGGACACTGCAAAAGAAAAGCCAGTCGAAGGAGAAGTTTTGGCGGTAGGAAGTGGTGTTCGCGACGAGCAAGGTAATCTTCATCCGTTGGAGGTAAAAGTTGGTGACAAAGTTTTATTCTCCAAGTGGGGAGGCAACGAAGTGAAAATTGACGGTTGTGATTACGTAATCATGAAAGAGTCTGATATTTTAGGAATTTTGAACAAATAAGGGGATAGATTATGACAGCAAAAGACGTAAAGTTTTCGGTTGATGCTAGAAGTAAGATGTTAGAGGGAGTAGATGTTCTTGCAAGTGCAGTAAAAGTTACCCTCGGACCAAAAGGTCGTAATGTCGTGATTCAGAGGAGTTTTGGAAGTCCGAAAATCACAAAAGACGGTGTTAGTGTAGCAAAAGAAATTGAGCTTTCTGATAAGTTCGAAAATATGGGAGCTCAGATGGTAAAAGAGGCTGCTAGCAAAGCCAACGACTTGGCGGGAGATGGTACCACTACAGCGACCGTTCTGACTCAGGCGATCGTGAAGGAATCGTTGAAGGTAGTTGCTTCCGGTGTAAATCCGATCGATTTGAAAAGAGGTATTGATGCAGGTGTGGACGCTGTTACCGAGATGTTGAAAACTGTTTCCAAGAAGATTTCTACA
>CADARG010000020.1 GCA_902790255.1 uncultured Pseudomonadota bacterium
CCTTCCGAAAATATTTGTATTGCGAAAGATTTGTTGAGCCGTTACGTTTACAAATCAAACTTCTTTTCCACAGTTTTTGAGATTAACGGAATCGGGAAGAAAGGACAGAAATTTGTAGCAAAGCAAGCGCAGATTCACCCAGTAACCGATCAGGTTATACACGTTGATTTTATGAGAGTCGGAAAAGGAAGTCGTGTTACGGTTCGTGTTCCTGTTGCTTTTACCAATGAAAATGCATCTCCAGGATTGAAGTTAGGTGGTGTTTTAAATGTATTAGCTCACGAAATCGATGTTGTTTGCGATCCGGAAAAAATTCCTGAGCACATCGAAATCGATTTGACCGGATTTGAGTTCCATCATACAGTTCACTCGAACACAATTAAGCTTCCGGAAGGTGTTTCGTTGCCGGTCAATGCAAAGGCTGTAACTATTGCGACAGTTGTTGCTCCGACAATTATGAAGTCAGATGCTCCAGCCGCAGAAGAAACTGCTGCTGAAACTTCGGAAGCGGGAGCTTAACGAAAAATGGTTGAATGTCTGTTGATTGTGGGATTAGGAAATCCCGGATCTGAATATAAAAACAACAGGCATAACGTAGGTTTTCAGATGATAGAGGCGATAGCGGAATCCGTCGCCTCTGATTTTTTTAAAAAGATATCGAAAATTGCAGAAATTTCTTCCTGTTTTTATGAAAAGAAAAAAATTATTTTTGCGAAACCTCAAACTTTTATGAATGTGTCTGGAAGGGCCATTCGATTTTTGATTGATTTTTATAAAATTCCAGTAAGCAAAGTTATCGTTTTCCATGACGATATAGACCTTCCATTCGGCAGAGTAAAAATCAAAAAAGGCGGAGGAAATGGCGGTCATAATGGATTGAAAAGTATAGATAATCTTGCAGGAAATGACTATTGGCGAGTCAGAATCGGCATTGGACGTCCTGCCGAAAAATCCATGATAGTATCCTACGTTCTGGGAAATTTTTCTGAGGAAGAATCTGAAAAATTGAATGACATAAAAAAGATCATCTCAGAAAACTTATCGATTTTATTTTCAAACGATCCTAAAAAATTAGAGTCATTGATCAATTCATGAAAAAATTTATTTGTAATTCGTTAGATGATACAAAAAAAGTCGCAGAATATTTTTCGGAATTTGCAAAGCCGGGGCAATGTTTCGCTTTGTATGGAAATTTAGGTTTTGGAAAAACAACTTTTACACAATATTTGATAAAAACATTAAATCCAAATATCGAAAATATAGTTAGCCCGACTTTTAACATCATTCAAACATACCCGAGTAAAATTGCGGAAATTTGGCATATCGATTGTTATCGTTTAAAGTCTGCCGACGAATTTTATGATTTAGGAATCGATGAGGCTTTTTCAAGTTGCATAACTGTCATTGAATGGCCAAAAATTATTGAAGATTTACTCCCTGACGACATGATAAAAATTAAGTTTTCTAAAATAGGTGATCAAAGAATTATTGAAAATCTGAAAGCTTAATTTTCTCTTTTGTTTCAATACTATAGTCTTTGAAATAGCTGATGATTTTAGATACCGCTTGTGATATAATTATGCGGTTTGGTTTGTTGGAAGGAGTGCTACATATGGGAAAATTCTTGAAGTCCACTGTTATCGCAATCTGTTCGTTGATTTTTTTTAATTCAAATTGCGCCACCCTAAAAGTTACGTGCCGAGCAAAAGGCATCGAACTTGAATTATTCCAAGAAGCCATAAATCAGTGGATAAAACAGACAGGTAATCAACATAAAGTTGAGATAGTCACATTGCCTCACTCCAGCAATGAATGTTTCGCCCTTTACAAACAATGGCTGAGCGCTAAGTCCTTCGATGTAGACATTTTGCAAATGGATTTTCCGTGGATAGGAGCTTTTGGAGACGTTCTTGCTGACTTGAATAAGTTTTACAAGGACGGAGAAATCGATAAGGAGGATATTTTTGCAACAATAAGAGATAACATGTATTTCAACGGAAAAATGGTTGCTCTTCCAGCTTACACCGACTGTGAAGTCATGTATTACCGCAAGGATTTACTCAAGAAGTACAATCGATCCGTTCCAAGCTCTTGGCAAGAACTGTATGAGACAGCAAAATTAATTCAAGAGCAAGAAAGAAAAACAAACAACAGATTTTATGGATATGTATTCCAAGCCAAAGCTTTTGAGATGCTGACTTGTAATTTTGTTCAGTTGATAGATACTTTCGGCGGAGCTGTTATACAAGACGGTCGTGCAGTAGTAAATTCTCAAGAATGCATTGATGCGCTGGTTTTACTAATCAATTGTTTAAAAAATGCCAGTACCAGGAGTGTACTAAACTACTCGGAAGAGGAAGCGCGGGGATTATTCCAGGCGGGAAATGCTTTGTTCATGAACAGTTGGCCTTATGCTTGGTCACTGATGAATGACTCCGGTACTGCCGTGTCGGGGAAAATAGGTGTTATGCCGATTCCTACAGGGGATGTACTCAAAGGAAAATCTTCCGGAGTTATCGGAGGGTGGTTTTTTACCGTTTCAGAATATTCTAAACATGCTGCAATAGCCGCGGATCTGGTAAAATTTCTGACAAGCAAAGCCCAACATACTGCTCGAGCGGAGTTTGCTTATGCTCCGGCTTATAAAAGCTTATACAAAGATCCGAAAATTCTGGAGAAAAACTCGTTTTTTGCTGTACTTAGCGACTCTTTGGAACACGCTGTAGCGAGACCTTCATCGACATTCGGGAAAGATTACCCGAGAGCCAGCCACGAGATATTCAACCTTGTTAACACTGCTCTTACTGAAAGTTTGGAAGAAGTTGACAGTGAAAAAATCGCGAAAAAATACTTGGGGAGACTTAACCGAAAACTGAACAACATCATAGATCGACAAAAGAAATCTAAGCCGAAAAAATCTTCGGATGGCGTATTCACAAAGATTACGAATGTGGTAAAATCTTTCTCCGAGTCGGGTACTAACCTGCAATAACGAAAGCAAGGTAAGATGAGGAGTGCTTTGTGTTTGAAGAAAAACGAAATGCAAGAAATGAATGGCGGAAAGTTAATAAAAATGCCTAAGGGTCAGAAAAAAACATCTGTAAAAAAAGATAATCCGTGGCTAAATAATTGGCTGTTTCTTGCTCCATGTTTATTAACCTTGGCTCTTTGTGCGGGCTGGCCGTTACTCAAAACAATTTATTTCAGTTTTACTGATGCAGCACTGGACAGTCTCAATGATTTCGAGTTCATCGGAATAGATAATTTCATTAATCTTGCACGAGATCAGGATTGGTGGATCGCGGTGAAAAACACTTTCGTTATCACCGTTGTTGCAGTCCCTTTGGAGACGATTCTCGGCATGATGATTGCTTTGATTTTACATAAAAACTTCAAAGGACGCGGCTGGATGAGAGCGATTGTTCTTGTTCCGTGGACTATCCCGACGATCGTTTCGGCTCGTATGTGGGCATGGATGCTAAACGACGTATATGGTATTGTAAACGAACTGTTAATTCGCGTCGGAATCATCGATAGCCCGATCCCATGGATTGCGTCTAATACTCTCAGCATCGTATCGATAATCTTAGTCGATGTTTGGAAAACCACTCCTTATATGGCATTGTTACTGCTGGCAGGATTGCAATCTTTGCCTCAGGATTGCTTTGAAGCCGCTGAAGTCGATAGCATTCCTTTCCGCAAAGTACTTATGAAGATTATTCTCCCATTAATGAAGCCGACCATTATTGTGGCTATGGTTTTCCGAGGGCTTGAAACCTTCAAAATATTCGATTTGGTTTACATTTTGAGCAGCGGCAACAGCGCAACTGCAACAATGTCAGTATTTGCAAGAAAGCATTTGGTAGATTACGCAGATGTCGGGTTCGGATCAGCCGCTGCTACAGCGCTGTTATTCTTCATCGCATTTTTAAGTATATTTTACATTTCATTTAACAGAAAAAAATTAAACAAGTTGAGTTAACATGATCAAAGCCGAAAACAAGTGGAAATATAAAAGGTTATTAAAAAACGCAGCGTTTGCCGGAGTTTGTCTGGTGGTTGCGGCGTGCTGTTTATTTCCGTTTTATTGGGCGGTGGTTTCGTCATTCAGAGATGGAGCTAATATTTTTTCTACCGACCTTTGGCCAACTCATCTAAGTTTTGAAAATTACAAAACAGTATTCAAAGATAAGACGTTTTTGTGTTCGTTTTGGAACTCCGCTGCTGTTGCGACTATGACAGCATTTCTTACTCTAGCGGTGTGTTTATTCGCGGCTTATCCTTTAGCGAGACACAGATTTCCCGGAAGAAAACGAGTTCTCATGATCGCTCTCGGAGTCACGACTTTACCTCAGGTCGCAGTACTGTCGGGAATGTTCGAATTAATTCGCGTGTTGGATATTTATAACGAAAAGGCGGCGTTAGTTTTATCCTACATGATTATCACGGTGCCTTTTACGCTTTGGACGATGACCAATTTCATGAAAAGCATCCCGAAAGAAATTGAAGAAGCGGCAATTATGGATGGAGCAAACCAAAGAACAATTTTGATGAAGGTGTTTTTCCCGATATTGGGACCAGCAACTGTCACAACGGGGTTGCTGGCATTCATTGCTGCCTGGAACGAGTTTTTGTTCGCTCTCACATTCACACTCACTAATCAAGCGCGGACGGTTCCTGTCTCACTAGCTTTGTTCAGCGGAGCAAGTCAACACGAAGTCCCGTATGGATTAATTATGGCAGCCAGTGTCTTGGTCACTCTTCCGTTAGTAGTATTGGTGGTGATATTCCAGAGAAGAATTATCTCTGGATTAACCGTCGGCTCGGTGAAGGGATAGACTTTTACTTTACTGCGGTCCGTCTTCATCAAATAATCCTGGCTTTGGAGTGAAGATAACAACGGAATTAAAAAAATACCTCCAATCTGTATTAGTAGACATTCGAGGATTAACTATATACAATCCCAACACGGATTTTTCAGATGCACCTCCTGTCCACGTGAAATTTCTAACCAGCAGGGTTTCAATTATAATTTTTACTTCTCCTTTGTTTATTTTTAATGTCGGATATATATTTGACGGTTGTGTATTGGATAGAAATCTGACCTTACTTATCGAAAAATTATTTTTGTTTACATTTACTTTATCTAAGGAGATAAGATCGGATGGCTTTGTAACTCCTCCGGTATTAGACATGGCTAACCTGAAAACACACGAGACTTTGCCGTCTTCCTCCCCCTTTACATAATAAATGTGTGTATAAGGCACATGTCCGAGTGGATAACGTGAAAACGTTAAAAAATTTGTATAAAACATAGTTTTTCCCGGATAAACTGTCTGCCAAGCTAAGCAATGTATATATGCTAAGTCTTCTTTCGTTATCTTTTTTTGATTTTCTTCCCTCTTTTGCGAAATGTTCTGAATCATATTCGCCATCTGCTGCGCGACAAACTCAGTTTGCGAGTAGTATCGTTTAATTTTCACCAAATCATGAATATAAAACAGTAAAATAATCAAAATAGGCATGCAAACTGCGAACTCTATGAGAATTGAGCCCCGAGAATTCAGCCATTCGTCTTCGCATTGTGGAGATAAAAATCCGGATAATTGCTTGGCAAAATATTTTAAATTTTTGAGATATTTAAAAATATAACTATATGATTTTTCTTGATTTTTTAGGTCCTTACCCCCCCCCGTCAAATACCTTTTTGACAAACCATTTCATAACAAACTCCTACTGCAATAACTATATTTATTCTCACATTTTCTTACCAATTTACTAACAAAAAGTTAAGAATTACCATAAATTTTGAATCTCCCAAATGAGTTCCGATAAAATTTGAATTCTACTGAAAAATAAAATATAATCGTTGGGTTGGTAGTTAGGAGTACTAATGAAAATAAAATTGCCTTATTTCGACAGAGATGGTTGGCGTGCTGCTTTTGCGATCTGGCTTGTTGCTTTCATAGTCGGGCATGTCAGTGAACCAGTTTGGTGGATCGGTGTTGCTATAGGGTTTGCATGTCTGTTATTTTTCAGAGATCCGGAAAGAATCCCTCCAAGTAAAAGCCATGTGGTAGTCAGCCCTGCCGACGGGATAATTTTAAAAATTGCCGACGTAGAACCTCCTGATGAGTTAGGTTTAACAGGGCGAAGAAAAAAGATCAGTATTTTTATGAGCGTATTGAACGTTCACGTGAACAGAACTCCTATAGCAGGTGTCGTCGAAAAAATAATTTACACTCCCGGAAGATTTTTCAATGTAACTTTGGACAAAGCGAACGAATACAATGAAAGACTGGCTACTTTCGTACGTAATGATGACGGAATGAAGCTGGTGTTTGTGCAGATTGCGGGACTTATAGCGCGTCGTATCAGGTGCGATATCAAAGAAGGTGATAAATTGGAAAGAGGTCAGCGCGTCGGAATCATTCGCTTCGGAAGTAGAGTTGATGTCTATCTACCACTGGATGTTTCAGTGCTGGTCGAGGAAGGACAAATCACTGTCGCAGGTGAGACAATTTTAGTTAACTACAATATAGAGGAGAAGGAAAATGAAAAGAAACAAAGGAACAAGTAAAGAGGATTTGAAAGAAACAAAGCTTTCTGAAACTCCAAAAAAAGCGAAACGCACGAAAAAGGAAACAAAGTTAGAAAGCGTCCTAAAAGGTTTCGAATCGGTAAAGTCTGAGGGTTCAAAATCTTCAAGGACTGAAGTACTAAAGACTTCGACTTTAGCGAAGTTTTTGCCGAACGCTGTTACTATTACCGCAATGTGCTTCGGTTTATCATCTATCCGATTTGCTCAGTGTAACGAATGGGAATACGCCGTTCTTTGCATTTTGGTCTCTGCCCTGCTTGACATGTTCGACGGAAAAATCGCTCGATTCCTGGATCAATCTTCGACTTTTGGGCTTGAGTTGGATTCACTGTCCGACCTGGTATGCTTCGGAGTAGCTCCTTCGGTGGTTTTGTATTTTGCTTCCATGCAGCAAATTGGCAAAATTGGGTGGGGCATTTGTATGTTCTATACCGTCTGCTGTGCTTTGAGGTTGGCGAGATTTAATGTCATTCACAGATGCAATGAAGATATTTCGGATTTAGATTGCAAATATTTCACGGGAATTCCTGCACCTGCCGGAGCTATAATCGCATTATTCCCGCTAATTTTGTTCTTTGAAACCGAGAGTTTCACTATTGTTAGACCTTTCTACATCGCATTTTTCCTGGCTTTCTCCGGATGCCTGATGGTTAGCACTATCAAGACTTTCTCTTCGAAAATAGTCGAAATAAACAGTACAAATTCTTGGATTGCTCTGACGGCAATTGCATTCCTGATTGTATGCTTAACAACAAGAATTTGGTTATCTCTTTCTGTTTTGGTCGCTGCTTACATCTTAATGATTCCGTGCGGGATTTATGAATATTCAAAAGCATTGGAGTCCAAAAAAGAAAAAGAATGAAGAAATATTTTCTGCTTATCGTCAGTTTAAGCTTTTTGTATATGTTTCGCTCTTCTGATTCGGAAGAGCGTAATTGTTATGGGTCGCCTGTATATCAAGAATTGGCGAAGGAGGATTTTGGTCCCTTTGATCGAGAAAAAAAGCTGAACATTATCATAGGAATAGATTATTTACCCTACGAATTCGTTGAAATGTTCGAGCAGTTAACGGGAATCAAAGTTCACGTAGATATTTTTGATTCAAATGAAATTCTTGAGGCAAAATTATTAGCTGGAAGCAGTCAGCATGATATAGTTTTCCCGACGGCTTGGCCAAATTTCGCTCGACAGTTAACTGCTAAAGTTTATCAGCCTATCGACCATGAGAGAATTAATCTATCAAAATTTAATCCAATAGTCCTTGAGAAATTAAAAATTTACGACAAAGACAATAATTATGGTATTCCTTATCAATACGGTATTTCGGGAATAGGGATGGATGCTGAAATCGTGGAAAAGGTATTTCCTGAAGTAGATAAACATGACTTGGGATTATTCCTTGATCCGAGAAATGCCGAAAAATTAGCGAAAGTAAGATTCAGCGTTTATGATTCTGCAGGAGAGTTATTTCCGATGATTTTATGTTATCTCGGCTTGAATCCAGAATCTACTAATGAAGAAGATATACAAAAAGCAGCTGATCATTTAAAAAAAATTCGCCCTTATATATACAAGTTCACAGAATTCGGATTCGAAGACCTGTCTTCGCAGAATGCCACCCTTGCGCTAGGAACTTCTGGCGACATTACAAAAGTCCGAAAAGACACAGGAAGAAAAAGTATAAAGTTTTTCTATCCAAAACAGGGAACTTCTCTCTGGGTAGACGTGGTGGCGATTCCTACGAAAGCAAAACATATAAATAACATTTACGCTTTTTTCAAGTTTCTATTCCATCCGAAAGTAATTGCAGCAGTCACTAACCGCACATACCGAGCAAACTGTGTTACGGAAGCAGATCAGTATGTCAACAAAGAGATAGTCACTGACGAAAATATCTATCCGTCTCTAGAATTCAGCAAAAAATGCTATATCGCCAAACCTGTACCCGCAAATATTGAAACGTTGCGAACAAGATTATTAACAAAAATAAAGTCGAAAAAATGAATAGAATCTCAAAATATTTGCTCTTGATATTGTGCGGGTGCGAAATCAACACTCCCCCACTTCCTCCGATAGATAAACCGTCTTTCTCCTACGAAGAATTAATGTATCAGCAGAGACAGTTGGAGGAAGAAATAAAGAAAACATCTCCGAAATTGTAGCATTCTCAGCTTTTTCAGACGCAGTCGCTTTTTTATCTGGATATTGTCTTAATATATGACCGTCTATTTCGCGATGTGATACCCCAGATCTTTGATCATCTGCAAATCACGTTCAATAGTGATTCCTGCCGTTGTCAGCATATCTCCAGAAATCAATGCATTCGCTCCAGATTGCAAACAGCTGCGACCTTTGTCCCTCAACAAACCACGACCTCCTGCTAACCATGATAAATGCTTTTGGATTTATAAAACGATAGATTGCGCAAATTCGTCGCATTTCGTCAACATCCAAAACTTCGTTGTGCTCGAAAGGTGTTCCAACAATCGGGCTGAGCATGTTTATAGGAATCGACACCGCACCTAATTCGCGTATTTGAAAAGCCATATCGATGCGGTCTTCCCAGGATTCTCCAAGCCCCATAATTCCGCCAGAGCAAACTTCCAGCCCCTGCGCCTTCGCAGCTTCAATGGTTTTGATCTTGTCCGCCGTAGTGTGAGTAGAGCAAACTGTCTTGAAAAAATTCTCGGAACTTTCCAAATTATTGTGATATCGAGACATTCCTGCATCTTTCAATTTTTGCAGATCATCCGAATTCAACAATCCACAAGACGCGCAGATCTTCAAATTCGTATTTGCTTTTATCTCTCTCATGGATTCGCAGAGGTTTTCGAGCTCAGACTTCGTCAATCTCCGCCCTGAAGTTACAGGAGAAAACCTTTGCACTCCCGCTGCATCATCATGCTTTGCTGCTGCCAAGATTTCGTCACTTTTCATCAACGGATATTTTTCGACATCGACCTTGTAATGAGCTGACTGCGCGCAAAATTTGCAGTTCTCGGAACATCTTCCGCTCTTCGCATTCACGATGGTGCAAATTTCAAATTCGTCTCCGCAAAACTTGCTACGAATGTCGTTTGCAGCCGCACACAAATCTTCGAGATCGGCATCGACCAATGACAAAGCCTCGTTCTTGGATATCCCCTCACCTTGAATCACTTTACGTTTCAATTTACGGATCAATTCAAGCCCCTTTATCTAAATCTAAACCTGAAAACAATTTTTAGTGAATAAAGAGTCCTTCTGGATATATACCCAGCAAATCCAAATCAGACACTAATTGCAAAGTTTTAAAACATCTGTGTGCAAGTTCTGCTCGATTTTCTCGAGTTAGCATATAGTCTAACTTTTCCTTCAGAGCATGCAAGTAAAGAACATCTCCTGCCGCGTATTTTAACTGTTCGTCAGAAAGTTCTTCCCTACCCCAATCTGAAGATTGCTCCTGTTTCGAAATTTCGATTCCCAGAATTTCTTTTACCAAATTTTTCAGTCCGTGCCGATCGGTGTATGTACGAACCAACTTTGACGCAATCTTTGTACAATAAATATTGTTAACGCGAATTCCAAAAGTGTAATTCAGTATCTCAATATCGAATCTCGCAAAGTGGAATATCTTCAAAATTTTCGGATCCTCCAACATCCTCTTGAGATTCACTGCCTTGTGCTGCTGCCCCTTCTCGATCTGAACCATATAAACTTCGCCGTTCTTGGAACACATTTGCACTAAGCACAGCCTATCGCGTTTTGTCATCAATCCCATGGTTTCTGTATCGATCGCGACACTGTCTTTGAAAATCACATTGTCCGGCAAATCATTTTTATAAAGATTCATTGACACCTCTCAGAACTTTCTCCGAATTTTTTGAAAATGGTGCCCAAAAGAAGACTCGAACTTCCACCCGCTTGCACGGACTAGGACCTGAACCTAGCGCGTCTACCAATTCCGCCATCTGGGCGCTCGATACTACTTCGCTTTTTCTACGTAAGTACCGTCATTTGTATTTACCACAACTTTAGTACCGGCATCAATATGCGGAGGAACTAAAATACGCACACCGTTCTCCAAAATCGCGGGTTTATAAGATGCCGATGCAGTCTGTCCCTTAACAACAGCCTCCGCCTCAACAATCTCCATAACCACAGTATCAGGGAGAACAACCCCGATTATTTCACCTTCATAAGAAGTGATTGTGACAACCATATCGTCCTGCAAAAAACGCACAGGATCTCCGATAATATCTTTGTTCACCTGAATCTGTTCAAAAGTTTTACTGTTCATGAAAGTAAAAACATCTCCGTCGCGAAACAGCAGCTGATACTCTTCCTCATTCAGCGAAACCCTTTCCAATGTTTCATCCGAACGAAATCTTTCATTCAGTTTTGTTCCGTTTTTGATTTCTTTCAGCTCAGCTTGAACGAAAGCTCCGCCTTTTCCTGGCTTTACGTGCTGCAATTTACACGCAGTCCACAACTTCCCTTTATGCTCGATTAACGCCCCGATTCTAAGCTCATTTGCGCTGATTTTCATAAAACACCCTTTTAATTCCACGGATATTAATTTACGATGTCGTCGGTGTTTTTCCAATAGTATTTACAAAATTTTTATGAGGATGTCATGCAGGATGTACAAGAAATGAAATATCTTCCGTCTTTCGGAAGAAAACGAGCGAGAGGGCTGAGCGAAACCCAAAAAAACAATTTGATACATCTATACGAAACTTACGGAATAGAAATTCCTGAGAAAAAAATACATCCGAGAACATTGTTTGATATCCCGTTCGAAGAAATTTTCGTCGAGGTCGGATTCGGACACGGCGAACATTTGATACAAAATGCCATGCAAAATCCCAAAATCGGTTTCATCGGATGTGAACCTTTCGAAAATGGAGTTGCCGCGACGCTAAAGGAAGCCCAAGACAACAATTTGCAAAACGTCCGCATATATAAAGGAGACGCTCGCTTGGTGTTGGAAAAACTTCAACAAAACACGATAGATAGAGTTTACGTTTTGTTCCCGGACCCGTGGCATAAAAAAAGACATCATAAACGAAGGATTTTATCTGCGGAATTTATCGACAACCTCCAGAAAAATCAGGTTAAAGAACTGGTCGTTGCAACCGACTGCAAAGAATACATGGAAAGCGTTCTGGGAAATCTCGAGCAGTTAAAAATACCTGCTCCCGGAAATATCGAAACGCTGTCGCAAAAACCAAATTGGTTCCTCAACACCCGCTACGAACAAAAAGCCCTGGCGAAAGGCAAAAAGTGTTATTATTTGAAGATTGAACTAAAAACTTCGTAGCTTTCAGACTCAATTTTTACCATATTTTAATATTCTCCATGCTATAATTTACGAAAATGAAGGATAGTATTTTTGAAAAAGATGACATGGTGGCAATGGGTTAAGTATCTTTTCCTTGGCCACGTACGCAGTGCTTGGTCACTCTTTGAACTAAAACGAGAGGAACAAGAAGAGATTTTTTTCTCTAAAATAAAAAAACCAGATAAAAAAGAAATTATCCACACCTTTTGTTCAGTAATGATTTCAGTAATTCTATTGGTCGGAATAGTTTTGTATTTTTTTATGTTTAAATAATCCAGATATTACTCGCTACGAACAAAAAGCTCTGACGAAAGGCAAGAAGTGTTATTATCTGAAAGTTGAATTAACGGTTTCGTAGCCCTGTCGGCGGTTTTTATCATATTTTAACATTTCCTGTGCTATTATTAACGAAAATGGAGGATAGTGTTTTGAAAAAGATGACGTGGTGGTACTGGCTCTGGGTTCAATTCACAAGATCTGGAAGAGACTTTGACTTATCTCACAACATAACATATGAAGAACGAAAAAAAATTTCAAAAAAGTTGAGAAAACGAATCAATGAATATGGTTACATCATTAGTTTTTGGATAATCATTCTCTTACTGCTTGTTTTGTATATTAAGTTTAGATGATTTTCCCGCTCTCCCCACAAATAACTTCAGCTAAGTGACACAGATCTGCGCGTACCAATGAGTATTTATTCAGCATGAACGGATGAAAGACTGCAAATAGCCAGAAGCAAAAATAAAAATCTCGTCATATTTCCTTCTTCTTTATAAATTTACAATAAGCTAAACAAGCTCCGTATATACATATCACAAATATCGGAATACCAATGGCTTCTTGTAAGCTTATCCAGTGCGAATCATCAATAGCAAAACAAATCACACACATCCCTATACTTATCGCATTCGCAAAGAATAACCAGTGAAAAGTCTTCGAAAGAGGTAGTTTCATCATTATTTTAATGACATCTCCCTCGATCAAGATATTCACGAGTATTGCAAAAACATATGCCAGCAAAAAATGCGTCCAATGAAATAATGGCATTCCCAACTTTCCGTAAAAAAAATCAAAAAGCCATGCCATATCAATGATCAATCCAAGCACAAGTATCAAAACAGTTCCCACAGTACCAGAAACCGCGTTCATTACTGTTGCAACTATAATTGCTCTCTTCCAACCAACTTTTGTGAAATACTTTACGAATCCTATTTCAATCAATAATCCGGCAATAATAACAGGAACACTTGCCCATCTCGCTCCAATGAACATACCGGGCCACGCAACGTCAGCATGAACAGATGAAAAACAACAAACAGCCAGAAGCAAAAATAAAAATCTCATGGCGCTCTCCTCAAATCTTTTCCGATCGAAACTTATTTTAAACAGCTTTGTCAGGAATTCAGATTATATCGCTCGTTCCATGCTTATACGATTTCTGCTGCTAAACGTTTTTTTGAAATCCATCAACTCGTTTTTGCAATGTTTCAATTTATTGACTTCACGCATATCATCTTTATCTTGAACAAGTATCGCACTTAATTTGATTTCCACGAGATCTATCAAAATATCTACGGACTGCTTTGATAACATTTTTTTCTCCAACATCTATAAAACTGTATGAATTTTATGTAACTTCTCTTTAAGAAAGGGTTAAAAATTGAAAAATTTTATTTGTGAATTAAAAAATTTAGATATTAAAAAGTTGTTTGCTGAAAATTCAGTGATTGTCGGACTTGATATCGGAGATAAAACCGTCGGAATCGCCGTTTCGGACAGAAGAATAAAAATCGCTTGTGGGATTACAACGGTGTCGAGAAACGGATCCGTAAAGGATTTTGTGAAGGTAAAGGAATCTGTAAGTAAGTATAAGGTCGGGGCAATAATTTTCGGATGGCCTGTTCAAATGAACGGTCAGCCCGGTTCGCAATGCGAAAAAATTCTGGAATTTGTCGAAGAATTGAAAAACTTCTTCCCTAATGTTCTGTTCTCATATTGGGATGAAAGACTCTCCACCTGCGCCGTGACAAATGTATTACTGCAAGCCGATCTCTCAAGAAAAAAACGGAAAAAAGTCGTGGATAAAAGCGCATCGATCTATATTTTACAAGGCGCCTTGGACTTTTTGAACAGATCCTAATTCAGGGTGTCCGATTTTCCTCGCGCAACTCTTACCTGCATTCTCCTATCTTTAGATATGTTGCGATCGGCATCGATTAATTCATCAGCTGTCGATGGGCTTTAGTCAACCGTCTTTTTAATTTATATTTCC
>CADARG010000021.1 GCA_902790255.1 uncultured Pseudomonadota bacterium
CGGCTTAACTCCGTGGGAATTTATCATTAAGGAATGGAAATCTGAACCAAAATTGTTTAGAATTAGTCCTGCTCCCTACAATGTGGGACGAAACAACTAGAAACAGCAAAGCAGTTTAATATAATTCGCGATGAATTGTCGAAATTCAAACCAGATCAGATCGTTTACGACGAAGATGATTTGAAAAAAGAAGCTCCATGGAAAGATAATATCAGTCCGACAGTTACTTCCTGCGCGAATTTTTATACAACAGCAGATGGAAATGACTTGCTTTTTGAAATTGTAAACATACTGACATATGCTGCGGCAAATAAGGTTTCTGTTGAGTTGAGGTAAATAATCGCAAGATCCCAAATGATTTATTGTCGACGCTGAGGGGGACTTTATGAATTCCAATTTTTGAAAAAAGTGGGACAGGAGTGGGACAAAATCAAAATGCTGAAGAATTTAAAGAACAACTGAAAGCTGAGTTTTTATTGAAATTTGAGATGGTGCCGGACAACGGACTCGAACCATTGACCTACTGATTACAAATCAGCCGCTCTACCAACTGAGCTAGTCCGGCATTGCAGTCAACAAGCTATCAAAATATCCGAGCAAAGTCCAGATTTTTTGCGAAGATTTCAGTGAGAATCTATGTTCAAACTTCGTTTTTTCTTCCGCCTTTGAATTCTGCGCTTGGGCGATGGCAACATGACCGGAACTCCATCTACGATCGGGTAGGAAATCTCGAATTTCTCGTTAACCAAAGTGTCGCCCTTTAACTCAAGTTCAACTCCTGTCATCGGGCAGCGCAATAATCTTAACAAGCGCTCGCTGATAAAAGGAGTTTCTTCTTTCATTTTCGTTACTGATTCATCGTTATGAAGAACTCGTCGTTGTTTTTCGTGTTCTTCAATTTTTCGATCAGGAATTCCATGCCGTCGTTCGAGCCCATAGGAATGAGAATTCTCCTCAAAACCCACATCTTGGACAGCTTGCCGCGCTCAACCAACAGTTCTTCCTTTCGCGTTCCCGATTTAGTGATATCGATCGCCGGGAAGATTCTCTTATCGGACAGCTTTCTGTCGAGAACAATTTCGGCATTACCCGTACCTTTGAATTCTTCGAAAATAACATCGTCCATACGGGAACCTGTCTCCACAAGAGCTGTTCCGATGATTGTCAAAGAGCCGCCTTCTTCTATGTTACGAGCCGCTCCGAAAATTCTCTTCGGACGCTGCAGTGCATTCGCGTCAACACCTCCGGTCAGAACCTTTCCCGAAGACGGACAAACAGTGTTGTAAGCTCTTGCCAAACGCGTAATTGAGTCGAGCAAAATCACGACGTCCTTTTTGTGTTCGACTAATCTTTTCGCTTTTTCGATAACCATTTCCGCGACTTGAACGTGACGGGTTGGGACCTCGTCGAAGGTCGAACTGACAACCTCTCCGTCAACGGAACGTCGCATATCCGTGACTTCTTCCGGACGCTCGTCAATCAATAAAACGATCAAATAAGTTTCAGGAGAATTTGCCTTAATCGCATGAGCTAAATTCTGCAGCATAACGGTTTTCCCGGTACGAGGAGGTGCGACGATCAAGGCTCGCTGACCTCTTCCCAACGGAGAAATCAACTCAATAACACGAGTGGTCAAATCTTTCGCGTTACCGTTTTGAAATTCAAGCTCAATTTTGGAATCAGGGTACAACGGAGTTAAATCATCGAAATTTACACGATGCCGTACCGCTTCCAACGGATCTCCGTTGACGGTGCTGACTCTCGACATAGCAAAATATCTTTCACCCTCTTTCGGAGGACGAATAGTTCCTTCCAAAGTATCTCCGGTTTTAAAACTGTGCTTGCGAATTTGAGACGGAGAAACATAAATATCATCCGAACCCGCCATATAATTAGCCTCGGGAGAACGTAAAAATCCGAAACCATCTTGAAGGACCTCCAGCACTCCTTCCCCCTGTATTTCAACGCCGTTTTCAGCGAGTTTTTTCAGGATCGCAAACATCAAGTCCTGACGTTTTAACGCAGAAGCATTTTCCAATTCCAAACTGTCCGCAAAAGCCAAAAGTTCCGAAGGAGTTTTTTGTTTTATTTCTTTTAAACGCATCTTATCTCTTAAAAAATTTACACACGGCGTACCATCTACTACCCGACCAAAATAACAATGATTAGAACGATGGTGCCCAGAGCCGGAATCGAACCAGCGACACGAGGATTTTCAGTCCTCTGCTCTACCGACTGAGCTATCTGGGCAGTTCATATTTTCATATAAATCAATTTTCGAGTCTTGTCCAGCGTTTTTTTCAACATTGTTGTCTGTTATGACATCATCAGGCACAACATAAACCTCGTTGAACCACCGATTTAAGTCAATATTTCTGCAGCGAGATGAACAAAACGGTACAAAATCCTTCGATTCAATCTCTTTTTTGCAGATTACACACTTCACGATTAACTCAAAAACTAACCGAAATCAGTCTACACGGAAGGAAACGGATTTGCAAATAAATTAAGACGAAACCCTCGTGAACGTGGTGCAAAAATCACATTCGGTTAAGTATATACGACGTTTTGCATAAATTTCTGAGTTGCTATTTTTCCTTGGTTGTTCGAGAAAGCTTCAAATATGAAGATTTAAACTTGCTCAAGAATTCGCCGATTTCGTTCTTTTCGACACGAACCGTTTTTCCATGGTTCGGGAATATTTCTCCAAGAATTTTTGCGATGTCCGAGGTCGATTGTTCCTCGAAATTTATGTCCATGGCGACAATTTCCAATTTTTTCGTTTCAAGATTATAAATGCACTCGCTGACATTCCAAAAATCTTGGGCGGCCTGAAACGGACCTGTTTCCACATCTCGGTCTGAAATTCCCGACAGAGAGGCGATAGTGGATATCGACAATCGCATTTTTAGGTACAATTTTCCGTTTGAATCCAAATACGGACGGTCAGAACAATCAGCGATACATTCTGTAGAGCAGCCAACGATGCCGTCCAAAGCGCGGTCTCCCAGCATCAATACGTCGTCTATGTGCAAATTTTCTTTTTCAATCGAACATTGAACAATGTCGGTAAAAGTTCCCGACCCGCCGGTATTATATGCACGCGTTATTATGTGTTTTCCATTCCAAATTCCGAGGTAGCAACATTTCACAAATGCGTTATGGTTAATTTCTCCTTTTTTTTGAAATTTTGAGGCATTTTCGACGTTTTTTTCGTTATTTTTTTGATAAATTCGAAAATTTTGACCTTTTTTCATGAAATAGTTATCGTCAAAACTTAAATGGAGAAAGTTCTCAACTACGAAATCTGCGGTGTGTAGATTAACTTGGTCGGAATTTTCCGTAGCCGAAGAATTCGTTACTAATTTTTCTGCGGAATAATCCGAATGATTTGTTTCCGCACAACCTGCCAATAAACCAAAAATGCAAACAAAAATCGAATAATTTTTTCCCATTTTTATCTCTCCAAACCGATTCTGTTATCGATAATACGCGAAAAATCATAATAAAATATTTATTTTCGTGAAAAATGAATTCTCGATGATGCCTTTATTTCTTTTGATTTCGAAATTCAAAAGTTATCCAAATTAATGATGAGCCGAAGTTTTTTTGTCGACCTCATCTTTTATTTGAGCGTATGTTATGCGGTTGTCGTCATAATTTGTTTTGTTTCGCAATTTGAAAACCACTATTCTATCATCAAGAGTATATACGTCGTAATGTGAAGTTTTTTTGATCTTTTTCTTGTTTTTGTATCGATTTTCCTCAAGAGTTTTCTCGAGAGGCAGATATTTCAATACTCCGTCACAAAAATCCGGATTCATGAGCGCGATTTGGCACAGATAAGGAATTCTCCATTTTTCCGGAATCAATCTGTCAATTATCGGATACGATTTCACAAAATTGACGGTAACGTTTGTTTTTATTGATCCTGTGACACAAACTCCGGATATTTTTGGGTTTTTGTTTGTTATTTCGTATATGTCTTTCGATATGTCGTACAATACGTTTTGCTGAATCATTCTGAAATATCGGATAACATTTGCTGCGGAATTCAGAAAAATAATATTCCACAGGCAAAGAATTACCATTAGGAAAGCAAAAAACCGGCGAGCTATTTTTATTTTTTCAAAAATTTTGTAATTTTCATAACATACGAGCGAAATTAATAATCCAAAACTGTACAGGCATCTCGGTAAAATAGATTCATTTCCGGCGAAAGAAATTATTCGAAGTATTATGCAAGTACCCAGCGGACACAGCGAAAAGATAAAAATACCAAGGCAAGATGAAGTCACCGAAACTATTGATTTCGTTTTCCGGTAAGTTTGAACCAACATATTTATGACAAATATCGCGAAGAGGGTGAAAAATATCTGTCCTATGGTGTTGTCTGACCAATCCATATATAGATTGGAAAAATATTTGTACCCATTTGCTGCGATTATTTTTATGGATTCCCAATCTTTCGGAATCGCAAAGGATTTTCCATTTTCCGCTACGGAGTATTTCAAAAAATGGGTGAAAGGAAAATAACAGCAAGCTACGGTTAGTATAGTGTAAACCCAGTAGCGCATTTCCGAAATTGTTTGTTTCAGGGTTTTCCCATCGCGAATTTCTTTCAAAAATGTATATGCACAAATTATGAAATACGCCGATGCAGCGATTTGATACATGAAAAAACTCAAAAAAAGTATCGCAGTTTGCAGAATCCAAAATTTTTTAGCATTAAATGATGATAAATATGCCGAAGCGACAACCAAAAGCAGCGCTAATGTGCTAAACGGATTGTCAAATCTGAACAGCATTATCTCCAACATGTAGGGATTGACAACCACTGGAGCAAAACACAAAATCTGAAGCTTATCATTCAGGTCTATTTTGAAAATTTTCAGACATATTACGGCAGCGTAACTCAAAAACGCGCACGATAATATTTGAGAAAACGGCGCGGCGTCCGTGATGACAGTCGATAAATACGTAAATATTTCAATCATGAGGGTCAAATATCGTGCGGATGATAATGTCCCGACATTTATGTTCACCAAATATCTGCAATGATCATCGCTGTACGGATATCCATACATCATTAACCCCAAATATCCGCAAACGGCTACGGCAAAATAGAAAAAAAACAGTTTTTTCAGATTGTTATTGGAATCATTGAAGATATTTATTTCGTCAAGCATTTTACATTTTCCTTCCACCTCAATATATCATCAAAAGAGTCAACTCCGCTATGTTTTAATAAATTTAATAAAATATTAATAAATATATTGCATAATAAATTGAATTCGGAGAAAATCGACATCGACTTTTGTGGTTGTGGATCGCGGTCTCTGTTCTAATGAGTTACTTGGCGTTAATTTAAATCATTTCGAGTGATGCGTCGGTGCCGAATGAGAGTGATTCATCACATGGTGTCTGCATTTTTGGGGTATTTTGATACTGAATAGTATTTAGTCTTTTATTTATCTGGAGAATTTTGATATGAAAAAACTTTTGTTGATTGTTGTTACTATAACGAGTTGTGACCTTCAGGCGATGTGGCTTGAAGCAAAAATCAGAAAAATATTACCGAAACGCAGTTATATATTGTCGGCAATTGTTCGAAATCCGACAAATGAAGAAAAAAAGCCCTCGGATGTTAACAGAAGGATGTCAACGGGTTCCCGCCCAATATCGGTGGCGACTTCGGACACGGCAACAAACAATGTGGAATTTACATTGAGTTTATCCGACATCAAGCAGTCGTCATCTGAGATTACAATAACATCCAGTGTTGAAGACAACAGTAACTCAATTGCTTCGGATTATGTCTCTATGGCTACAAGTAAAATCTTCTTCGAAGAAGAAGTTTTTCCTTCAATCGAAGCTGCCCGATCTTTGCCGAATTTCAACCCGAGTTTTAACAGCACGACTCCATTTTATGAAGATGAAGGAGTTTTTGATATGGAAATGTCAGATGCCGAGCAATCATCGCATGCTGAGAAAACATCTCCGGGATACACCATGTCAGAGGAATATTTTCCGGCTTTTTATCGAGAAAAACAAACTCTCGATATCCAAAAGCATCAATACGAAACATCTTATAATCCGGCGAAACGCAGAAAAAGCAGTATGGACACCTATTATCAACGGTATAAATAAGCTTATTTGTGCTTTGGGGGGAATTCCCTTATCAAAAGAGGTTAAAAAGTTAACATTTGGTTAATTTTTGAGAATTTTCCGCCCCTCACTCCCCGCCCTGGGCATGGTAGCACGGAAAGGTTAAAATTCCCTTAAATTAACTTTTTGTTAACTAATTGTTGCTCAGACGCAACGGAATAATCCTACCTCCTGCGTTTTGAGTGACTTCGTTCCGCGGTTTGCGTGCAGATTCTGTGCCGATAACGTGAAGTTATACAACGGTTTGCACTTCGCATCTAAAACGACTTTCGGGATTTTTTGGCATATTGTTCGATAACTTAAAAATTCCGGCTTCAAGATGATCTTGGGCAGCGCTGGGAGGCGGTTATTTTGGAAGAACTCCGATACAACGGTTTGCTCTTTGGATTCAATCGAGGAAGTCTTCCGTAAAAGTTAATATTTGGTTAAATTAACCTTTTGTTAATAATTATTATTTACCAGCCCCGCTGCCCCCACCCTCGGGATTATAGTGTGGAAAAGTTAAAATCGCATTAATTAACTTTCTGTTAACTAATTGTTGCTAAAATGCAATGTTTTATCATGGAAAATCCTCTGTTCAGCAAGCTTTTCGTAGAAAAAAAGGATTAAAAATATTTTGACAATGAGTTAGGTGAGAATGATTTCCCTGATCAATCGAAATCTTTCTGAAAATTTTAATAATATTTGTTTCCTTCCTTGAAAACCCAAGATTTTCTGTGATACCCTTTTCCTGTGTTTTTGGAGTGAACCGATGGAGAAAATCCGAGTTTACGGGGGTCAGAGAGTTAACGGTAAAGTTCAAATTTCAGGGGCGAAAAACTCGGCTCTGCCTCTTTTGACTGCGGCAATTTTGTCAGAGGAAGGTTTAACTTTGCGAAACGTCCCACCTCTTTCGGACATATCCACTATGCTGGCTTTGTTGGAAACTCTTGGTGTTGAGTGCGTTGTGGGTGATGTCGGGGATTATTCGGAAACAGTTACCTGTAAAACAGATTCCATTAATAATTTCACTGCTCCTTATGAAATAGTAAAAAAAATGAGGGCATCTATCTTGGTGCTTGGCCCCTTGTTGGCTAGGTATGGGCATTGCAGTGTTTCGTTACCGGGAGGGTGCGCGATAGGGGTGCGTCCGATCGATTTGCATTTGAAGGGTTTGAAGGCAATGGGGGCGCAGATTGATCTTCGAGACGGTTATGTTCACGCTGAGGCAAAATCCGGATTAAAGGGAGCAGAGTTTGAGTTCCCGATTTCGACTGTGACAGGAACAGAAAATTTGTTGATGGCCGCTGCGTTGGCTGACGGGGAGACTATCTTGAAAAATGCGGCGCGCGAGCCTGAAATCGTTGATCTTGCGAGTTGTTTGAGGAAGATGGGCGCAAGGATTGAAGGACAGGGGACATCGGAAATCAGGGTGGTCGGGGTTCCTCGGCTGCATCATGCTGAACATTCGGTGCTGGTAGATCGTATTGAGGCGGGAACCTATGCGATTGCAGCAGCGATTACCGGAGGTCAAGTGGATTTGATCGGCGGAAATTTCAGAGAGCTGCTTCCGAGTTTTATTGAAAAAATGGAAGAATGTTCGCTGATTTTTGAGGATATTCCCAACGGTCTTCGAGCGAAATATGTGGGAGAAATTCGACCGATTGATTTTCGAACGGAGCCTTTTCCGGGGTTTCCGACAGATTTGCAGGCGCAAACTATGGCGTTGCTGTGTCTGGCGAATGGGAAATCAGTGATAGATGAGACTATTTGGGAAAATCGATTTATGCATGTCGCGGAGTTAGCTCGAATGGGAGCGAATATTTCTGTTTCCGGATCGCATGCTACGATTTGCGGGGTTGATCATTTGGTTGGCGCTCCGGTGATGGCGACGGATTTGAGAGCTTCATTTAGTTTGGTTCTAGCGGGACTTGCCGCCAAAGGGGACACTCTCGTGGACAGAGTATATCATTTGAACAGAGGATATTGTTGCGCGGAAAAGAAGTTAGCGGATTGTGGTGTGAGAGTTGATAGAATAAAGTAAAAGGAGTTGGCGATGTTACATACAGATGAAACAAATTTTAAAACGGATGTGTTAGATAAGGATTTTGCAGTTGTAGAGTTTTCTGCGGAATGGTGTGGTCCATGTCGAATGATTGGTCCTTTTTTGGAATCGATTGAAGAGCAACTCGGTATCGAAATTATGCAGGTTAACATTGATGAATCTCCGAATATTTCCGCTGAGTATGAAGTGATGAGCATTCCGACTGTGATGATATTCAAAAAAGGCGAAAAAATTGCTGAGAATGTCGGTGCCGCGTCAAAAGCTCGTCTCACCGATTGGATCAAGAGCCATCAGTAGTCTATGATGTTTCACGTGAAACAATTTTTAGATTATCGCGACATGTTTCACGTGGAACGTATTCCGAAAGAGATTCTAAACAATTTAGAGATTTACAAAAATCTTCTATCCAAATGGCAGAAGGCGATTAATTTGGTTTCACGTGGAACATTAAGTGATATTTGGACAAGACATATTGAAGATAGTTTGCAACTGATTCCTTTTTTGAGAGGTAAGAGAGTGTTGGATGTCGGGTCGGGAGGTGGGTTTCCGGGAATGGTGCTCGCTATTGTCAGCAAAAATATTAAATTTTTGAAACAGTTTGGAATTGATAAGAGTTTCAGTGTGACTTGCGTGGATTCGGATCAAAGAAAAATGACTTTTTTGTCTGAGGTTGCACGGCAGACTTCGACTAAAGTTGAGATTATTTCGGATCGCGTTGAAAATGTTGGGGGTAATTTTGATACGCTTACAGCAAGAGGATTTGCTGAGTTAAAAGTTTTGGTTGGATTAGCTAAAAAATATTCGAATTACGGCGTGTTTTTAAAAGGGAAAAAAATTGAGCAGGAAATTGAAGATGCTTTGAAGTTTTTTCGATTCGATTACGAAATTTTTGAGAGTATAACTGATAAATCCGGACGTATCATTGTGGTGTATAATATAGAAAATGTCGAAAATTTATAATATTCCGTTTGAGTGTAATTTTTTTCAGGAACTTACTCAAATTATGCTGACGGAAAATAATGTGACGAAGATTTTTCTGCCAAATAATCGGAGTTGTCGAGCATTTAAGCGCGAAATTTCTAAGTTTAACTGTGTTGTGCCTGAAATAATTTCGATTTCCGACGTTTTAGATCTTCCTGATATAAATTTTCTTCTGTTGAAGTTTTTGCGAAGCAATACTTATTCTGTTCCGTTTAACACTTTGTTTGATTTGTCTGAGAGTTTGGCTTCATTGATCCGAAATTTGATTTTCAATCGTGCAGATTATCAAAAGTTGATGGTTCCTGAAAAGTTTAATGAAACTTGGGAAAGTACTTTGTCGATTTTAGATCAGGTTTTTGGGAATCCTGAAATTTCAGAGTTTAAAAATAATTTTGAAAAGAGGATGAACAGTTTTTTTTCATCTATTGAAAACGAAAAAATCGTTGTTGCAGGGCTTTTGGAAGATAATTTTTTCAACCGACGTTTGTATTTTCAAGCCTTGGATTCCGGATTTGTTGTAGTCAGTGGTTTGGAAAACGAGTACGGAGATAATTTTAAGAAAATCAACCGTCTATTTGTTGATAAATGGAGCCAGCTGGAAATCAAGAATTGCAGAGAGAAATCTAAAATTCTCGCAGACAGAAAATTTATTGAGTTGTCTGATAATTCCGATGAAGCTCTTGCCGTTTCTTTAGTTACGAGAAAAATGTTAGTGCAGAATAAGTCTGTTTTGATAGTTTCTTCGAATCTTGCCTTGACTCAAAAAATCAAGACGGAGCTGTTGAGATGGAATATCGTTGCGGACGACTCATCCGGAACGGCGCTGCACCGCACTTTAGTAGGGCGAATAATTTCGCAAATTATTTCTACAGTAGAACGTGATTTTCAAAACGCCGATGTCATTAATTTGTTGAAATTTAACGATTCTATAAAAAATTCAGTTTTGGAGTTAGAAGATTTTTTGCGAAAAAAAGAAGATTATCCGCAAAATTTTTTCCAGACTTTTGAGATATTTTCGAGCGGAAAAGAGACAAATTTTTTTAAAACCGAATTTAAAGCCTCTGAGAGTATGGAAAATCTTCTCGATGATGGGAGACCTGCGAAAGATGCTTCGGATATGTTTCTCGTTGAATCTGGCAAGAAAAATTTTTCGGAGGTTGCGCTCGACGAACAAAAATCTCCATTCGAAATACTCGCGGAATTCGTTTTTCGTTTGAAAGAATTTTCCGAATTTCCGGAAAATGCCGACTTTAATTTTTGGCGGGAGTATTTTTCGAATTTTATAAATCTGCTGAGTGATTCCGCCTCCGAAAAGTTTATCGAAATTCTGCAACCGCAGGAATTTGAAAACATTTCTCTTTCTGAATTTTGCATTTTTTTAAAAAATCACTTTTTAAACAGTTCGTTGCGTCAAAACATTGATTATACGCCGGGGGTGGTGATTTTGGGAATTCTCGAGTCACAACTCGCGGATGCAGACCTGATTATCATTTGTGGGGCGAACGAAAATTCGTGGAAATCCTCGGGTTCAAATGATTTTTGGATGAGCGATTCGATGCTGCAGCAGCTGGGAATTAACACGGTCGACGAGCGCAACGAATTTTACGCATGCGTGTGGGAAAAACTCATCAGTAAACCGAATGTTTTAGTGACTCGTTCTCTCATGGAAAATGGAGAGCAGGCGCAATGTTATAGTCGATTAAAAAATTGTGAATTAAAACAACATGTTAACTGCAAAAAGTTAATTGAAAAAATAAAATCCCCGTCGGAATTTTCGCAGGCTTGTTTTTGCGCGCCTTCCCCTTCGGTAAGTTTTCGTCCGACAACTTTTTGGGTTTCAGATTTGGATTTGTTGATCAATAATCCTTACGTTTATTATGCGAAAAAAATTCTGCGTTTGAAGGAGTCGTTCCCCGTTAATTCGAAAAAAAATTTAAAGGGTAATTTGATTCACGAAATTCTCGATGTTTTCGTAAAAAAACGCATTCGCGACGAAAAATTTCACTCTTTACGCGCTATTTTTGAGAAAATTTGCCGAAAAAAATTCATAAATTCGGAAAATTTGGGACTTTGGTACTTTAATGTAGATTCGATTTTGAAGTTTTTTATCGATAATTTTAACGACAATTCGAAAAATTTTTCAGAAATCGAGGGGGAAATAAATTTGGAAATTTTACATGAAGATAAAAATATTCAAGTGAAAATTGCATCGAAGGCTGATCGGTTGGAAATCGATTCAGGCGGAAATATTTCGGTTATTGATTACAAAACCGGAGAAATTCCCAGCTCAAAAAAGGTCAAAGATGGGGAAAAAATTCAACTTCCGGTTGAAGGTATAATCGCTTCGAAAAATGGCTTTAAGTTGGGAAAAACTACTGTCGAAGCTATGAGTTTTTGGCAGATGAAGTCTCGAGAAAAACGGATAATATATGTCTCAAATACAAGGGAAGACACAAGATTAATTTGCGAAAATATTTTTGAAAAAATTCAGGAGATTTTGCGAGATTATCTCGTTTCCGAAAAGCCGTATGAAATTAATCTAGATGACAAATTTAATAAATCTTATATGCAACTTGCACGCGTGAAGGAAATTTCGTGACAGCTTAATAACTTTTGCAAAATTTGAGTAAATTGGCGGATGAAGAGATTGATTTTCGGTTTTGTTGTCGGGTTCTTACCTCTCATTTCCCCTACGTTTTCAATATATTCACTGAAATTAACTTTATCTTAAATTTCATGTGAGATAATGAAACTCGGAATTGAGATGTAGGAAAGTAAAATGAAAAAATTATTGGCTTTCGTAACAATATTAAGTTTTAGTACCACAGAGGCAAGCTTTTTGGGAGACCTCGGAAATATCGCGAATACCGCGGTGCAAAGTGCCGTGACATATAACAATTTGAAAAACGGATATGTAAACAACGGAGTGGTTCAGCAAAATGCAGGAATCAATAGAGTGGGATATAACAACGGAGTGATGTACAACACAGGAACGAATGGGACGGCATATAACAATGGGGCAGTGTATAATCCTGGAACGAACGGTGCGGTGTACAATAACGGAGTTCAATACAATACAGGAATGAACGGGGCAGCGTACAACAATGGAGTGACGTACAATACGGGAGTGACGACAGGGATGACCAATACCGTAAACACAACTGCTATTTCAAATGCTCTAACAAATATGTACAACCAAGCGGCACAGATACAAAATAGCTACAGAACTAACACAAATATTGTGACTTATACCTCAAATCTTGGAAATGTTTTAATGTCATGCAGACAATATCCGAATCAAGTTTCGAACCAATTGCCGACGATTTTGCAATACGTTTTGGGAATATACAACATTTTGAACCAGCTTGGTGCCGGAGCTCAAATATCAAACCTCGCTGATGGATTCAACGAATTATTCTTGGCTTGTTTGGGATTGAATTCATAATAATTTTTACAGCGATATGTTGAGTCTTGCAGATGTTATGGAAGAGTTTTTATCAATTTTCGGAGCTCATTTTCCGATAATTTCTCGATTTTTCCCGAAGGCAGATTACCGAGAAAAACCGTTCCGTAGCTAACGCGAATTAATCGATTGACAATGCAGCCGAGTGATTCCAAAACCTTGCGGATTTCGCGATCTTTTACCAGATTTTGCTTCTGTTTTAGAAAATATATAGAAAATTAAATCCCGCAAAACTTTTTTCTAAATGATATCCCAAATTCGTTAAGTACTCATGTACTTTTTGTTTTTTATCGGGAAAACTCTCTACAAATACGATCGGTTTATACTTTAGCAAAGTCTCTCGAGCTCCTTGCAATACCTCCAATTCGTGTCCTTCTACATCAATTTTTACAAAATCTATGGCACTTTCTTCGATTTTTATATTATCTAACTTATCCAATAACAAATTTCCGTTTGGATCTTGTTTAACATGTGTTCCTCCGATATTTTTTCTATCGTAAAAAGAAACACTGCCGTTAATTTTTTTATTACTCAATCCTATATTGAAGATCTTTATTTTATTATTCAGCTTATTGATTTCTACGTTTTTTTTGAGAATTTTAAAAAAATCTTTTACCGGTTCAAAGGAATAAATTCGTCTAGCATCGGTTTTCACGGCCCAATAAACGGAATGGTTGCCTATGTTGGCTCCGATGTCTAAAATCACAGCGTTTTTCTTGATATAAGGTTGTAATTCTTTCAACAAATCGATTTCATAGAAAGTTTCGTTATCAACTATTTCTGACTGAATATAATCGATGGGGTAATTGGGAACATAAAATTTAGGTGTTCAGTCCCACATTGTAGGGAGCAGGACTAATTCTAAACAATTTTGGTTCAGATTTCCATTCCTTAATGATAAATTCCCACGGA
>CADARG010000022.1 GCA_902790255.1 uncultured Pseudomonadota bacterium
TCCTACAAACATTTATTATTCACATTAAACACGATTTTGGTTACTAAATTGTTAACAAAATAAAGAAAATTGAAAATTTTAAAAATATTTGAGGAAACCCAGCGTTATTATCATGAACAATAATGCGAGTTTCCCCGAATAAATCCTAATCTTCCAGATATTTCGGAGATATTTCACGATCTCTTTCAATTAATTTTAAAATCTCGGATTTCGATAAGTTAGGAATTTGTTCGCCGAGCTTAAAATCCCACTCTGTTTTCTCAAAAACAGCCTTTCCCCCTGAGGAATCTTCGGTAATTTCTCCGACTAGTACTCTGTCTCCGATTTCATAAAGGTCTATACGAATCAAAGGAAAATTTGCAGACAATTTTTCGCACACTTCGATCATTTTGTCGTAGTTTTTAGGTTTACCGATTTCCAAAATTCGAAAATCATCAATAATCATTGGAACCCTTTTCCACTCAGGAAGCTCATAATACGAACAACTTTTAAACTTTACATCCGTAATTTCATTATCTTCACGCGCCATGCAATCCGCGATCAAGACCTTTCCGTAAGAGCAGAAAAATTTGTAGTCGACTAAGTAACCCCCGATTGGTTCAAGCAATTCTTCAGCAATAATTCGTTTGTTTTTTATTGTTTTCATTATCGGAGCTGAACAAAATTTATTTAATTTTTTTGTAACCTCTGCAACGTCTATCTTGGATTTATCTTTTACGATAATAACTTCGCGTCCGAAATTCCCTCGAACACTTTTGAGAACAAACTTCGAAGGCAATTTATCCCATTCGATGTCTTCCGGATTATCCCAAACTCCGTAAAGTTTCACCACATGTTCTTCACCAACAACATCTTTCACATATTTTTTCGCTAAATATTTCGTCCCGATAATTTTTGTAATCGGAGATCTCAAAAAATAATTCTCATAGAAATATACGACTTTGTCATTCAAGGTTCGAGGATTCACATAATCGGGAAAATACTGTCCTCCTCTTTTTAAAAATTCCAACTTTCTGTAATGGGCGAAACTATCTTTTAATCCATGATTTTTCTCGAAAACCGAATTTATAAAATCGAGTTTTTTGTAAGTTTGATAAAAATAGTATCCTCCCACCGCAACAACAAGACCTAACACCAAAATTATATTTTCTTTTACTCGCGATCTCCTCACCTTACCCCCCTTATCTGTACAACACAAACCAATCTATTCGAGACGTCAACTAAAACTCCCCAAATAAATGCTATCAAATTACAAAGAAATTTTAAACGAAAATTACAAGTTCGGAATTATTTGCCCAACGCAAACAGATATGGAATTCAGAGAGTTAACTTTGCAAAATCTTCGACAGCAACTCGACATCGTCCCGAATTGCTCTATCTTTTTCAATCGCGTCTTGAATTTTTCGTATAGCATGAAGCACCGTAGTGTGGTCCCTACCTCCGAAACCCTTCCCGATATCAGGCAGAGACATCGACGTCAACTGCTTGCTCAGATACATAGCTATTTGTCTTGGAACAGCGATATTTTTAGCTCTTTTGGACGAATACATATCGCTGAATTTTATATCGTAATGGTTAGCGACTTTCTTTTGAATTTCCTCGATGGTCAACACCCTATCACTGGCTCGTACCAGATCGGAAAGAACCTCTCTCACGCTGTCGACAGTGATTTCCCTTCCGAGAAAAACCGCGCTGGCAATAACCCGATTCAATGCACCCTCTAACTCTCGTATATTGCTGGTAACTCTGTGAGCGATAAATTCCAAAACCTTGACAGGTATTCTCAACTCCGAATTATTTACGCAAGTAGCTGCTAACTTGGACTGCAAAATCCCTAATCTCAACTCATAAGTGGTTGGATGAATATCCGCAACCAAGCCCCAACCTAACCGAGACTTTAATCTTTCCTCCATGTCTTCCAAATCAGTCGGAGACTTATCCGCCGAAATTATCACCTGGCGATTATTGTCCACCAACGAATTGAAAGTATGAAAAAATTCTTCTTGAGTAGAATCTTTTCCGCAAATGAACTGTATATCGTCAATCATCAACACATCGACTTCGTTAAATTGTTCCTTAAACGCAACTGTGTCTTTGTAACGCAATGAACGAATAAACTGATGCATAAATTTTTCGGCCGATATATATACGATATTTTTGTTTTTATTTCGCTCTTTAATTCTCCAAGCGATGGCGTGCATAAGATGAGTTTTTCCCAACCCGACTCCTCCATAGAGAAATAGCGGATTGTAGACTATTGAATCTGATTCTGCGACGCGCTGTGCTGCCGCATAAGCCAACTCATTCGGCTTTCCCACGATGAATTTTTCAAAAGTTAAATCGGGATCTAACGGAAGCCCGAGACCGTCTCTTTCTTCTGCTGCTTCTACAAATTGAAGCGCCGCTTGGGAAAATTCTGTATTCTCCGACAGAGACTCCTTTTCATTTTCTACGGAAATTTCGATATCCTTAACCGGAATCTTCTGCTCGGAACAAATTTCCAAAATTCTGGCAATATAATTGCTCTTTACCCAGTCTTTCAGAAACGCAGTCGGAGCATTCAAATACAAAATATTTTTAACATACTTTTTAAAACGCAAAGGAGCGATCCAGCTGTTTATAACCGGATCGCCAAACTCTTTTTTCAGCTCAGAACAAACAACACTCCAGTATTCAAAAATATTGTTGTTCTCTTCTGACATTTTACTTTACTTCTGAAGCCTTAAGCATCTTATTGAGACGAGAAATCTTCCTGCCGGCTGTATTCTTATGCAACACTCCCTTGGTAACACCTCTCTGAATCTCCGACTGCGCTGCCCTAAAAGTGGCATCCGCATCTTTTGACCCCAAGGAAGAAATAAATTTCTTTATAAACGTCCTTATACGACTGATTCTGTCTTTATTTCTTGCTGTTCTTACCTTTGTTTGCCTTATTCTCTTTAAGGCTGACTTATGATCTGCCATTTTACCCCTATGTCCTATCACAAAAAATGTCGAAGCGTCGGACCTTCCGTCCAACTAACCTCTGATATAAAAGCTATCAAAATCCTTCGATACATTCTCTAGGAGAATTTTATCAGAAAATATCGGATGTTCAATAACATTTTCATTTTTATCCCGACATTTTTGTAAAATCACCTTACGTACACCCATTTGACAAAGCTCTCTCAACACATCAACTACTGTCTCTTTCTCGATGGATTCATGCATGGTCATGCGGACTTCGTAATCTTTGTTGGATTCCAACAATATTTTCAAACTTTCCAGAGCTTTTTCTCCGCTGCCGTGAATATTTGTGATGAGATGATAATCTTTAAAGGATCTCTTTACATCGAAACCTATCCAGTCCAGAAAAGATACCACTCTGGCAAACCTGTCTGGATAAGCACCCGCGGTATGTAATCCAACCTTAAAGCCCAAATTTCTCACATCCTCAATTGCAGACAACAAGGCTTCCTGAAACAACGGTTCCCCCCCACTGAACACAACACTTTCAATAAAACCTTTACGCGTCTGCAACAGATTCAACACATCTTCCCAAGGAAGTGACTCTTCAAGTGAAATCGTCTGTAAATGCGGGTTATGACAATAGACACATCTCCAAGGACACCCTTGAAGAAACACCACAGCCGCCAAATGATCAGGATAATCAACAGTGGTCAGAGAAACAATCCCTCCGACCAACAACCTACTACTGTCCATAAGCTATTTGCAAATATCGCAGCAAGTTGATTTTTCTTCGAAATGAACCCTCTCTTCGTGTTCACCTTGTTTTCCTATATTAAAGAAAGAAGTCGGGCGGTAATACCCCATGACCCTGGTCCAAACCTCACACTTCTGTCTCTCTTCTTCCTTCAATTCGACTCCGTCGACAATCTTACTGTTATTTTCTGTCATCTTATCCTCCACTTTAGAAAATCTAAACAAAAACCGAAAACTAAATCAAGCCGCCTCTTTGCTTACTTCATTTTTTTTTCGAGCCGCGATTTCTGCGTCACACTTAGGACAAAATTTGTGCTCTCCCGCCAAATATCCGTGAACCGGACAGATGGAAAAAGTCGGTGTAATGGAAAAATACGGTAACTTGAAATTTTCCACCACTTTTCGCACTAATTTTTTACAAACCGTAGAACTGGAAATTTTTTCACTCATATATAAGTGGAACACTGTGCCTCCGGTATATTTTCTCTGAAGATCATCTTGCAATTTCAACGCTTCGAAAGCATCGTCACTGAATCCGACCGGAAGCTGACTGGAATTGGTATAATACGGCTTTTGAGCAGTTCCGGCATGAATAATATCGGCAAACCGTTTCAAATCCTCTTTCGCAAATCGATAGGTCGCACCCTCACCCGGAGTCGCCTCGAGATTGTACATATTCCCAGTTTCTGCCTGGAATTCAAGAAGCTTCTCTCTAGCTTTATCCAAAATCCGCAAAGCCATCTGTTGTCCGTAATCTGTTGTGATATCATGCTGATCATCGGTAAAGTTACGAATCATCTCATTGATACCATTCACTCCGATAGTCGAGAAATGATTTTTCAAACGCCCCAAGTATCTCTTTGTAAACGGGAAAAGTCCGTTGTCCATATACATCTGAATAACTTTTCTCTTGATCTCGAGACTCTTGCGCGCGTAATCCATCAGTTCGTGCAATCTTGCAACCAAAGCGTCCTCATTGCCCTTGTAAACATATCCCAATCGAGCGCAATTTATGGTAACGACACCGATAGATCCTGTTTGCTCCGCCGAACCGAACAAACTGTTACCTCTTTTCAATAACTCTCTTAAATCCAACTGCAAACGACAACACATTGAACGAATCGACGCAGGATCAAGATCCGAATTCACATAATTTTGGAAATAAGGTAACCCGTATTTTGCTGTCATCCCAAATAAAAGATCGGCGTTCGGAGTATCCCAATTGAAACTTTTCGTAATGTTGTAAGTCGGAATCGGGAAAGTAAAGACTCTTCCGCGACAATCACCTTCCGTCATCACCTCCATGAAAGCACGATTAATCAAATCCATCTCTTCCTGAACATCACCATAAGTGAAATCGACTTCTTCCCCACCAATCAACGGAACTTTATCCTTGAGATCGTCCGGGCAAACCCAATCGAAAGTCAAGTTAGTGAACGGAGTTTGGGTTCCCCAACGCGACGGAACATTCAAATTGTAAATAAATTCCTGCATATTTTGCTTTACTTGATCGTAAGAAAGCTTATCCACCTTTACGAAAGGAGCAAGATAAGTATCAAACGAACTGAAAGCCTGCGCTCCTGCCCACTCATTTTGAAGTGTTCCCAGGAAATTAACCATCTGCCCTAACGCGCTGCTGAAATGTTTCGGAGGACGCGCTTCCGCCTTACCCGGAACTCCGTTAAATCCCTCATTAAGAACGGTTCGCAGAGACCATCCAGCACAATACCCACTGAGCATATCGAGATCATGAATATGAAAATCTCCATTTCTGTGAGCCATTGAAATATATTCTGGATAAACTCTGTTCAGCCAGTAATTTGCAACCATTTTTCCCGAAATGTTAAGAATCATTCCACCTAAAGAATAACCCTGATTGGCGTTGGCATTGACTCTCCAATCGAGCTTATCGAGATATTCATTGACCGCCAAAACCACATCCACCATATTTTTCTTATCTCGACGAGCTTCACCTCTTTTTTCACGGTACAAAATATATGCCCGGGCCGTCTTAAAATAATTTTCATTGATGAGAACTTGCTCCACAATATCTTGAATTTTCTCGATTTCCGGAGTTTGACGGTCAAAACGATGAGTCAATATTTTTTTTACAATGAAAGCCAGATGACGGGCCTCTTCCTCGTCGAATTCCTTCGTTTCAACACCCGCCGCCTTTATCGCATTAACGATCTTTTCAATATCAAACGGAACCTTTGCCCCATTCCTCTTGAAAACATATCCCAATTCCTCAAATTTCAAATTATTACTCTCTGACGACACGGTTCATTCCTCCGAAATTATTTTACGATTATTATACCTTTGCACTCAGTATACATTATTATAAAAAAAATAATACAGTCGATTTTTTATTTTTTTCTTTATTATTCACTCTTGATTTTAATTTTATTTTTTGTCGAAATTTTCTCTTGATACGCCGAGCTCAATAAAATGAGCCTCCGCAAATCACCAAGAAATGTTTTACCGATTTATGTGATTACAACATCGCCGGAAGATTTTCTTCCAACTCCTCTGTATACGAATAAGTCGCCACCGACATACAACAGGAGCAAACGGATCTCCATCTGACCGAACGATCTCCGCATTTTGTACATCTCCAAAAGAATTTCACAGGCTTAGCCTCAGATAAATCGACCAAGCTGTCACCACTGTTCTGTAAGGCATTAATTTTCGTCAATTCATCTGCAATAAAACTGTAATGAGCCAATTCATATGCCCGAGAGATATAGTCGAAAGCCAAAACCGGCATATCTTCCTCCACGCAAAACTTGGCCAAACCGTAATACGGCACCCAGGATTGAGGAGCAACCCTCAGCAATTTCTCTCCTCTTTTGATTTTATCATCGCCCAACGCAACATATTTATTGAAAATTTCAATCGACGGAGACTGCTCAAAAGTTCTCATCAAAGTCTTCTCCGCTGATCTTCTTTCATCATCTTTAAGAAGTTCGTCGGCATAAACAGTGGAGATATCTGGGATTTGCGGGGCCAATTTGTGAGCCTTTTTTAAATCCGACAGATCCGAATTTTGCTTCCACTTTTCAAAATATATTACAGCCTCAATATTTTGCTTATTTTCATCAGAAAGTTTACGCAAATAATAAAATGCGTCATCAATATTCCCGTTCTTAACACTTAAGCTTACGATCTGACTCAAAAAATTTTGCGCATTCGGATACACCTTTAAAACAGCTTTGATAGATTCAATGGATTCTTTATCCGACTTATCCTGTAAGGATAATTGCGCCAAACTGTATGCACCCAAAACAGTATCTTTTTCTTGTGAACTCAAATTGAAAAATAAGGATTTTGCTTTATATGTGTCCCCGTCTATCAAACACAACTGTCCTTCCAGCCATGAAATAAACGGAATTTCTCCCAAATGTTTTTTCGCCTTACTTAAAGCTTTCCGAACTACTCCATGATCCTTTATGAGCATTCCCGAAAAGGCCTCCTGCAAATAACCGATTCCCTTTTTTACATCTGTTTTTAAGCCTAACACAGAAAGCAATTTATCTCGGAAAATACCAAAAAGTTTACAAATGCATACAACGACAAAAACAAGTGCCAGAAGTTCCCACAACGGAAGCGACCACACCTGACCTATAAAAGCTACAGAGACTTTTATGTCTAAAAAAAACGCAACAACTACTACTAAAAATACAAAAACTAACTTAATAATTACCATGCATTATAACTGTGAGGCATTTCGCGCGACATCTGATACGCTCTTGATATTACTCGTAAACATACTGATGAAGTCTTGAATTTCGGCCTCCAAATCGGCTACCACCTTTAAAAACCAAGACCAATTCCCCGTCATATATATAGCCGCCAAACCCAATCCTACAATAAAGACAAATATCGCAATGTCCCCCAACAACCCTCGTTCTTTTTTTTCTTCACTCATTTTCTTCCACCTTCCTTATGGATAACAATAACACATAACCCGTTATTCTATCCAATTCATTATCATTTATACCATGTATCTTAGCAAATCTTAGTAAATTATTTGTTAAAGAATTATCTTTTGCTTCATTATTTTCATCCGCAATGATAGAATTCACCATTTTTAACAGGTCCGGACAATCTGAAAACGCCTTGTTAAATTTCGCCAGTTCCTCCGAATATTCATCACCGCAGCGCAATTTATTTTTCAGATCGCACCAACAATTCCAACCTTCAAAATCAACTTTAAAATTCGAGACAATTTTGCGCTCGGAAGGAAGATTTTCCAATTTTTGCTGGCGAGCCTCTAGGTTTTTTACGGTTTCTATCAACTGATCATATTGTTTTTGAATAGCTATCGATGCATCATTAATTTGATTGCGAACCCGAGAATCTACAAATTTCGGCAGGTAAAATTTTACTCCGCCGAAACCGCAAATACATAAAACCGATAACACAAAAACTATATTTTTCAAAAAATCCTCCTAATTATGCAAAAGCTCCCGCAAAATTTCGTTGAGCATTTTTGGATTCGCTTTCCCTCCAGTTTTTTTCATCGCCTGACCGATAAAGAATCCAAACAATTTCTCTTTTCCGCTCTTGTATTCCGCGACTTTGTCTTGATTTTCGTCCAACACAGCTTGCAATGACTTTTTAATTTCATCCGTTGAAGTAATTTGTTTTAGCCCTTTTTCCTCAACAATTACGGATGCTTTCTTTTTCTCATTCCACATTAATTCGAGAACTTCTTTCGCGATCTTTCCCGAAATAACTTCATCTTTAATGAGCATAACTAGTTCTGCGAGATCTTCCGCTGAAATATCGCTTTCGGAAATGGACTTACTCGATTTGTTCAGCTGAGCAAATAATTCCCCGAGCAACCAATTGGACAGCAATTTCGCAACTGTCTTATCCGTGGTTTTTGTCGCAGCTAAGGCTCTTTCGTAATAATCGGCGATCTCCATTTCGGATGAAATCAACTCGGCATCATATTTTGGAAGATCATAATCCTGTTGCAACCTTTTCGCCTTTGCATCAGGTAATTCCGGAATCGTTTTTTTCAATTCATCAATACGCGATTGTTCCAAAACCAAAGGAGGCAAATCCGGTTCCGGAAAGTAGCGGTAATCCTGAGCGTCTTCCTTCGAACGCATCGTTCTGGTAACGCCTTTTGCACTGTCGAACAACCTTGTTTCCTGATCAACTTCCCCTCCGTTTTCAAGAATCTCGATTTGTCTTTCGATTTCATAATTCACGGCAGTCGCCATAAATTTTATGGAGTTCACATTTTTGACCTCGGCGCGAGTTCCGTACGGAGTACCCGGACGGTGAACAGAAATATTCACGTCTGCTCTCATACTTCCTTCGTCCATATTTCCGTCGCAAGTTTTCAGATAACGGAGAATTGATCTCAATTTCTGCAGGAACAATGCAACTTCTTCAGCGCTGCGCATGTCTGGCTCAGTTACGATTTCCATAAGAGCAATTCCCGAACGATTAAGATCGATAAAAGACTTCACAGGGCTTTGATCATGTATACTTTTTCCAGCATCTTGCTCAATGTGAATGTGGTGAATATTCACTCTGCGAACTCCGCCGTCTTCCTTTTCAATATCTACATATCCACCACTGACGATAGGGTGAAAATATTGCGTAATTTGATATCCCTGAGGCAAATCCGCATAAAAATAATTCTTTCGATCGAAGAAAGACACCTTATTTATTTCTGCGTTTAATCCAAGACCTGTCCTTATCGCTTGATCTACGCAAAAAGAATTGATGACAGGAAGAACTCCCGGAAGTGCGGCGTCAACATAGGACACATTCTCGTTCGGACCCGCTCCGAATTTTGTCGAAGCGTTCGAAAATAATTTTGACTCGGAAATTATCTGCGCGTGAATTTCCAAGCCGATAACAACTTCCCATTTTCCTGATTCTGTTTCGATATACATTAGTCAATCTCCTTTAGTGACGGGAAACTCGCTCCCGCTTCCAGAACACTTCCGATCTGAATTAATTTTTCTTCCATAAAATGAGGCGCCATCAACTGCAATCCCAATGGTTTTTGATCTTTATCCAGGCAAATCGGAACAGACATTCCCGGAACTCCTGCGATATTTGCGGTAACAGTTAAAATATCGTTCAAATACATCGTCACGGGATCTTTCGGTTCATTATCTAAACTAAACGCACTGCTCGGAGTAGTCGGCGCGAGCAAAGCATCGACTTTTTGAAACACATCGTTAAATTCATGGTAAATAATTTTTCTGACTTTCAGCGCCTTCATGTAATAGGCATCGAAATATCCCGCTGACAAAACATAGGTACCGATTAAAATTCTTCTTTTCACCTCGTTGCCGAAACCCTGATCTCGCGTATTTTCGTACATTTCATTCAGAGTTTTTCCTTCGGCTCGGAAACCGTACCTCACCCCGTCATATCGAGCTAGGTTCGCAGATGCTTCCGCAGGCTGAATTATATAGTAGACAGGAAGAGAATATTTTGATGACGGCAGAGACACGTCTACGATTTCCGCTCCGGCATCCTTCAAAATTTGAGCACCTTTCTTCCAAGCATCTACGATGTCCTGCTGAATTCCGTCAACCAAAAATTCTTTTGGAATACCTATTTTCATTCCTTTGATAGATCTGCCAGCAAAAGATTCGAAATCAGGAACTGGAATATTTGCCGAAGTTGAGTCCTTTTCATCATATCCTGATATTGCTTTTAAAAGTACCGCGGAATCCCTGACTGTTTTTGCAAAAACACCTCCTTGATCCAGAGATGAAGCCATGGCTATCATTCCGTAACGCGAACATCTTCCATAGGTTGGTTTTAGTCCGACAATTCCCGTAAAAGCAGCCGGCTGTCTGATTGATCCGCCGGTATCTGATCCTGTTGCCGCTGCACAAAGATGTCCGCAGACCGCTGCCGCCGATCCCCCTGACGATCCGCCCGGAACTAATCTTTCTTTAACTTTCCATGGATTAATTACTTTTCCGAAATAGCTGGTAGAGTTTGTGGATCCCATTGCGAATTCGTCCATGTTTGTCTTACCTAAAAACACAGCGCCGGCATCCAATAACTTCTGAGTAATGGTCGACTCGTAAGGCGGAATAAAATTCGACAACATTCTCGATCCGGAAGTAGTTCTAATTCCTTTTGTTATAAACATATCTTTGATACCCAACGGAATTCCCTCAAGATCTCCCGCTGTGTTGTTCGCAATTTTTTCATCTGATTTTTTCGCCGCTTGCAAAGCTTGGTCGGAACAAACCGTTATATAAGCGTTTAGATTTTTATATTTTTCAATTCTTTCCAAAAAACATTTCGTCAGTTCAACTGAAGAGAATTTTTTCTTCAGCAAATTATCTTTTATTTCACATAACGATAAATGATACATAAATTAACCTCTAAACAACCCGATCATGATAAATAATTTTACATCGAAATGAAAGTAATATGTTGATATTGAGATTATTCGTTCAACTTTCCCGAAAGATTTTTATCACTTAACGGATGATATTTATTAACTACTTCTTTCAGCTTCGCTCTACTCACATGAGTATAAATTTCCGTTGTCGATATGCTTTCATGTCCGAGCATTTTTTTTACGCTCAAAAGATCTGCCCCGTGATCTAAAACGTGAGTTGCAAAAGCATGACGCAGAACATGCGGAGACACTTTTTCAGGATCCACGCCCGACATCGCAGCAACATCCTTTATTATTTGACAACTCCTCTGGCGTGTAATATGTTTCTCGGGATTTTTCGACGGGAACAGCCACGCCGAAAAAGGTTTTATTTCATTCCATTGTTTTAGTAATTCAAACACCTGGTGCGTAACAGGCACGATTCTTTCTTTTCTGCCTTTTCCGAAAATTCGGATAAATTTATCCTCTACAAAAGAATTCATTTTCAGAGAAATTAGCTCGCTGACTCGCAAACCGCTTCCGTATAAAAGATACAGAATTAAATCAGCGCGTATCTGATCTTCCAGCGAAAAAGTCGAAGTCGCATCCCGAAGTTTTTTCACCGTATCTTCGCTTATTATTTTCGGAAGAGCTCGGCAAGACTTCGGCTGACGAATAAAAGTCATCGGATTCTGTTCGATCAATTCTTCGGTTACCAAAAACTGAAAAAACTGTTTTAAAGCAGAAATTTTTCTTTTTACCGTAGACACCTGAAAATTTTTATTTTTTAAAATTTCGAGATAATCTGTGATTTTTTCTTCCGTAACTTCGGAATCAATATCAACATGAACTAAGAAATCTTGCAAATCCAAAAAATAAGACTGAACCGTGTTTTGCGATACATTCCTTTCGCTTTTCAAATATTCCAAAAATAATTCAAGATAATTATGCATTCGACTCTATCTGAATTTCTTTAACAACTTCACGAGAATTTGCGGGAATTCCGATGGACAAATAAGTTCCCAATCCGATCAGAGCAATCAATCCCAGCGCCCCCAAAAACATAAAAAAAGATTTCATCCCTTTACCATAGTATAAATAAACCGTATAATAACAGTATTATAGTATGAGGAACAGAAAAGTACTACATGCCTGAATGTCGATTATGTGATTTTTTTGTTTTGACTGTTTCATGGGTTTTTCAGCTTCAAGACGAGAGTTTTAAATGATACACGTATTGTTCGTATTTGTGACGATGGTGTTGTTGCTCACGGCTGCCTTTTTATCGGGATCTGAAACAGCGATCACGGGATCTTCCCGAGCATATTTGTTTCACTTAGCAAAAAAAGGGGACAAAAGAGCCAAAAAAGTGCTTGATTTGCAGGAAGATATGTCGTTATCCATCGAAACGATTTTGATGTTGAATCAGGTTATACTTTATCTGATTCCAATATTTACTGCGTGGTATTCTTTTCATCTGACTCCGGCGCGAAGTGCTATCTGCACCTCTATTGTCGGTGTGTTAATCATAGTATACGCTGAAATTTGTCCGAAAATTATTGCTTTGAAATTCATAACTTCGTACGCACTTTTCGCTGCGCCTTTCATAAAAATTTGTGTATCGACACTGAAGGGAGTAACTCGAATTTTGGAAGAATGTGCGAAAATTTCTCTCAGACTTGTTGGAATTAACATCGATGTTCAGCAATCTGCAGATCAATCCGATGAGGAACTTCGCGGAGCGATCGAAATGCATTCTTCCGAAGGCGATGAAGAAGAGGAAGAACAGAAGAAAATAATGTTGAAAAGCATTCTGGATCTCGAAAATGTTTATGTGAATCAAGCAATGGTTCACCGTAGACATATGAGAACTATAGATATTTCCCTTCCAGTATCGAAAATCGCGAAGGAGATTTCAAGTTGTCCTTTTTCAAGAATCCCCCTTTGGAAAGACAGCCCGGAAAATATCGTCGGAATTTTAAAAGCCAAAACTTTTTTCAAAGCTTTACAGATGAATAACGGAGATTTTTCGAAGATAAAGATTTCCAATCTAATATCGCCTCCATGGTACATTCCGGAAACAACTTCTCTTATGGATCAGCTGGAAAATTTCCGAAAAAAAAGAGAGCATTTTGCTTTAATTGTGGATGAATATGGAGATCTTTTGGGATGCATTACGCTGGAAGATATTTTGGAAGAAATTGTCGGAGAAATCGTCGATGAATATGACAACAAAGAAATCGCCGATGATGTAAAAATCCAACCGGACGGAAGTTTTATGGTAAACGGAGCGACTCCAGTCAGAGATTTAAATCGTCAGTTCGGTTACGACCATCGCCGGATATATCATGTACGAAACAAGAAAAATTCCGGATATCGGGCAGGTTTACGTTTTGGCAGGATTAAAATTGGAAATTCTCCGCCGACAACGAAATCAAATTGTGTTGGTAAAAATAACTCCTCAACCTACACAACAAAATATCTCTGAAACCTCTAAGGGTGTTGAAAATTAATTCGTGAATATCTATAATTCAACCAGCGGCGTTTGGGGAATTTATTTATGATCGTTATCTGTCCGAATTGTTCCAGTAGGTATTCCGTGCATTCGGAGGCGATTGGTGGGGGAAAGTTAGTCCGCTGCGCTATGTGTGGTATGACCTGGCAACAAAATCCCGTCAAAAAGAAGCGGTCAGAAGATGCGCGTTGCTTGTTTCAGTCGATTTTCTATTGGTTTGTTGTTTTTATCACAATATTTTCGATTTTGTTTGCGCCAAAAACAGTATCAAAATATTGGCCGGCATCAGCATCCTTTTATGAAGCTATTGGGATGAATAATTCGCGGAGCCGAGACGCTTTTTCGATAAAGAATGTATCCAGCTTTTTTGTAAAAAGAAACGGCAATCTTTACATGGGAATTAAAGGAGAACTGAGTAACATTTCCGATGAAGTGCAAATGGTTCCAAAATTGATCATAGGATTAAAAGACGACAGTGCCTCAAATCAGTCTTTTCAAACATCATGGACTCACAAGTTGAATTACAAGAAATTACTTCCTAATCAAAAAGTAATTTTTGAAACAGATTTGAAGAGCGTACCTTACGCGAATTTAATTTGCGATATTAAATTGAACACCTTGTAGACATGAGACAGAGTCAGTACAAAATTTCTTCTTTGATTTCCAGTTTGTATTTCAAACTTGTGGAATTTTTCGGAGTCTGTGTATTTTTTGCAGCAATGGCGACATTGGTTGCGCTAGTTTCATATTGTCCTGAAGATCCTTCTTTCAACACTGCTATTGACGGATTCGTTTCAAACTTACTTTCTTCACCCGGAAGTTACTATTCTGATCTGATGATTCAGTTTTTCGGAAGATCGTCTTATTTATTTTCGTTCATCCTCATGTCGTTTGGTTATCAATTAATCGAATATCATGTTGTTTCGTATTTCAGAATCATCTGCGGAATTTTTTCGTGCATTTTAAGCTCAACTTTTTTCAGTTTGATACACTGGAATAATTTTTCCGGAGTCATCGGAGATATTTCAAAAAAATATTTAAATATATACGGCGGAGAAATTTTCGAGACCTACAAAATATATTTCTGCGTTCTTATTGGAATTTTATTTTTGTGCTCGTTTTTGTTGTCGATCAGATTTCATTTTTCGACCGTAAAGGAATGCTATTTTTATTTCAAAAAATTGATCACGGAGGGCGAAGAGACCATACAGGAACTCACTCCTTCGGTCCAAATTATAAGAAAATCCGAAACGAAAAAATCGAATCCGAGAAAGAAGACGAAAATCTACACGGAAGTCTCCAGCAAATTTGTATTGCCTTCCATTAATTTATTGTCCGAACCTAAATTTAACGGTGAAAAATTATCAGACTCCGATTTGAAAGCTCGCTCAGAAAATCTGACGAAAGTTTTGGGGGATTTCGGAATAAAAGGAGAAATTGTCGGAGTCAGCCCCGGACCTGTTGTAACATTGTATGAATTAACACCTGCTGCCGGAATAAAATCATCTCGAGTCATCGGATTGGCCAGCGATATCGCCAGGTACATGAGCGCCATCTCCGCCCGAGTTTCGGTAATTCCGGGAAAAAATGCATTGGGTATTGAACTTCCGAACGTAAAGAGACAAACGGTATATCTCCGAGAAATCTTGGAATCAAATGCATATAGTCGCAGCACCGCGGCATTGCCGATTTCTTTGGGAAAGGATATCTCGGGAGACCCTATGGTCGTCGACCTTGCAAAAATGCCGCACTTATTGATTGCAGGAACTACCGGATCGGGAAAATCTGTCGGTATTAACGCGATGATTATGTCCTTGCTCTATCGATTGCCTCCTGAAAAGTGCAAATTCATCATGGTCGATCCGAAAATGTTGGAGTTGTCCGTTTACGACGACATCCCTCATTTGCTGACTCCTGTCGTGACCGATCCGAAAAAGGCTGTTGTTGCACTGAAATGGGCGGTGAAAGAAATGGAATCGCGTTACAAGGCGATGTCCAAAATTGGAGTCAGAAATATTGAAAATTACAATGCCAAGCTGGCGTCGATGAAGTCATCGAAAGAGGACATAACCAGAAGAGTTCAGACAGGATTTGATCCTGAAACAGGTGCTCCCGTTTATGAAAACCAAAAAATGGAAATGCAACCGTTCCCCTACATAGTAATTATCGTCGATGAAATGGCTGACTTAATGTTGGTTGCGGGAAAGGACATTGAAGTTGCAGTCCAAAGATTGGCTCAAATGGCAAGAGCGGCGGGAATTCATTTGATTATGGCAACTCAGAGACCATCCGTTGACGTCATCACGGGAACGATTAAAGCGAACTTCCCGACACGAATAAGTTTCCAAGTCAGTTCGAAAATAGACAGCCGAACAATTCTGGGAGAACAAGGAGCGGAACAATTGCTGGGGCAAGGAGACATGTTGTATATGTCATCGGGAGGACGAACAACCCGTGTCCATTGCCCGTTCGTAAGCGATGGTGAGGTTGAAAAAATCACAAATGCGCTTAGAGGACAGGGCGAACCACATTACATCGAGGACATTTTGGAAGATGATGATGGTTTGTTGAATAGCTCAAATGATTCGAGTGCGAACGAAAACGATCCGCTTTACAAAGAAGCTGTTGATCTCATCATGAGAGAGGGAAAAGCGTCCACTAGTTTCATCCAAAGACATCTGAAAATCGGATATAATCGCGCTGCGAGAATTATCGATATGATGGAGCAAGCCGGAATAGTTTCTGCAGCAAATCATGTAGGAAAAAGGGAAATATTAGGACGATGAAAATTTTTAATTTGCTGATTTTTGTTTTTTTGAACTTCGCGTGTTTCGCTGAAAATTATCAGAAGCCTAACGAATCGAAAATCGATTGGGTTACAAAAATCGAAAATTATTTCAACAGCGAATTGGACTCTGTAAAATCCGATTTTACTCAGGTCAGCAGCCGCGGAAATGTTTCTACAGGAAAAATATTCCTGAAAAGAAAAAAAGGATTGATGAAGTTGTATTACAACGATCCAAACCCAAATGTTGCGATCGTGAAGGACTACAAACTTACTCATTTCGACCGCGATTTGAAAGAAAAAACGATTATTTCGGTTTATTCGTCTCCTCTCGCATTTTTTTTGGAGAAGAAAATAGATTTAAAGGAAAACATAAAGATAGTTTCGCTGGATGAATCGTCAGATTCCGTCACGGTAACTTTGAAAAAAAAGGGAGATGAGGACGAAGGCGCCATCACTCTGCTGTTTTCAAAAAATCCCCTTCGACTTAAAGGATGGGTAATTATGGAAAACAATAATTACGGCCGCAAAACTCAGATAGTTCTAGAAAATGCGCAATTTAATGCAGCGTTTTCCGATAAGGAATTTGATAAGTTTTTTTTGATTGACAGCGACAAGAAATAGACTTCTATTTATCAGCTTAATCGAGTTTTTCGAGCTATTTGAATTATTCATTTTCTATGAAAAAGTAATTATCTATATCCAACTTTTGCAAATTTTCAGCAAGAGACATAAAATTCGACAATTCCTGGGAAACCCCTTATAATGCAATAAATTTATCTCCGGAGTTCTTATCATATCTAAAATTTCTCCTTCAAAGAGCCGTTTTCTCATATCAGTATTTTCACTGTTTTTTTTCTGAACAACTGATTTCGAACTCGTTGCTTGATCTCCTAATTTTGAGACTTTTTCTCTATTATCTTCTCTTCGTGGTTTTCGTATCTTCGGACTTTTCCCATTTAATTCTTTTCTTAATTCTTCATAAGTAAGAAATCTGGAGCCACCAAACAAGCTTTTCACAAGATGTTTTTTGAATCATTGCCATCAATTTCGGACATTTTTGCTTCTTTGTACGGCGCGCTAACCGCCTTACAAACGAAATATCTTATGAACACTTTTCCGCTTGATCGGAATAAATGAAAATAGTAATATCCTGATGTCGGAAAAAGTTAGTGATATGATAGATCCATTACATCAATTTGCTATATCTCCTCTTACGAAGTTCGAATTTTGCGGAGTGGATCTGTCTTTTACGAACTCCTCTCTTGCTGTTTTAGTCGCGGTTGCGTTGGTTTTTATTTTGTTTGCCTTTGGATTGAAAAAAGGTGGGATGGTCCCCAACAGGCTTCAGGCTTTTATCGAAATGATGTACGAACTTGTTGCGGGAATGATTACGGGAAATGCGGGAACGGACGGTTTGAAATATTTTCCTTTCGTTTTTTCGATTTTCTTTTTTGTGTTATTTGGAAATTTGTTGGGAATGATCCCTTATATGTTCACGTTTACCAGCCACATAATTGTCACTTTCACCCTTGCGATGATTGTGTTTTTATTTGTAACTATTTTGGGAATTGTGCTCCACGGGTTTCATTTTTTTTCACTGTTCATGCCGAAGGGAGTATCGATTTTTTTGGCTCCGATCTTGATCCCGGTCGAAATGATTTCTTATATGTCCAGACCGATTAGTTTGTCTGTTCGTCTTTTTGCAAATATGATGGCGGGACATACCATGATGAAGGTTTTCGCCGGATTTGTTGCGATGCTGGGAGTTCTCGGAATAGCCCCCATAGCCGTCAACGTTATTTTAACGGGATTTGAGGTGGTTATCTCCATGTTGCAAGCTTATATATTTACCGTGTTAACTTGCGTATATTTGAATGATGCGGTACATTTGCACTAGATTTTATGAATTAGAAAGGGAGTTTTGAGATGTTATCAACAGAAGCAGTACGTTACTTGGCAGCAGCCATTCCTGTTATCGCTTTGTACGGAGTTGGTGTCAGCATGGGAAATTTATTTTCAACTTGGTTGAACGCCGTTGCGAGAAATCCGGAAGCAGATGACAAAATGCGTTCCGTTGGTATGTTGGGTTTCGCACTTACTGAGTCCATCGGTTTATTTGCTCTTTTGATTGCTTTGTTGATTTTGTTTAAATAAGTTGGCGTAAGTTGTTACCTCAATTAGCTACGGCAACTTTTCCGTCTCAGATTTTTTGGGTAGTTTTCGGATTTTTCTGCGTCTACGGAATTATGGCTTTTTTTGCCGTTCCCAAGCTGAGAAAAATCTTGGATATCCGACAGTTGCGCATAGATACTTTGTTGAATGTCGCGAGTAAGTTCAATGAGAAGTCCGAAAAAATTAAAAAAGAGGCTGAAGATCTGCTCGCAAAAACCAAACAGGATATTTTGAAAACCGAAGAAGAATTGATCAGTGAACTGGAACAAAAAAATGCAGAGGAAAAGCAAAAACTTTCCAAAGGAATTTTGGAAAATACAAATAGAGAAATGGCTTCGCTGAAAATTTCGTCTGAGGAAGTATTTAAGAGCGTATCTTCCGACCTGGATGAGCTTTTAGATTTGGCTTTGAAGAAAATGGGAAACCAGAAACCATGAAGTTAGATGCGTATGTAATTGCGGAGTTATCTATTTTAGGGTCTTTTTTGTGTTTTTTGGCTTTGGTTATCAAGAAAGTTTGGCCGATATTGATAAAAAGCCTGGATGATCATATCGAAAAAATAAAAAATCAAATAGATTCTGCCGAGAAGTTGAGAGAGGATTCAGCCGTCGCGCTAACTCGAGCTAACAATATCAGTTCGAATATTCAAAATGAGATTGAAAATTACAAAAAAAGATCAGAGGAACGAATTACTCAACTGGAGGAAGAAAATCAGCGCTACATTCAAGCTTTGAAAGAGAAGGCAACTTTGTCGTTGAACGCCCAACTGAGCGCGGAATTATCAAAGCAGAAAGAAATACTGGTAGACAGATTAGCGGATCTTATTGCGGAAAGACTTTCAGAAAAAGTAAAGGATCAATATTCCGATGTAATTTTTTCGAAAGAAGATTTAAAAAAGTTGACGCAGTGACTGTTAATCAATAATTCTTAAGTTCTCCGGTGCGTCTATTTTATTTTGTAGCGTTTTGTGATATTTTCTTCGTGTATTTTAATAAGGGAAATTGTTATGACTGAAAATGTGGCAGACAAAGTAAAAGCGATTATCGCTGATAAGTTGGGTGTTGATCCGGCGAAAGTAGTTGATGAAGCGCGCTTTGTTGATGATCTGGGTGCAGACAGTTTAGATACCGTTGAACTGGTCATGGCTTTGGAAGAAGAATTTGGCGTAGAGATTTCCAACGAAGAAGGTCAGGAAATTCAGTCGGTAAAAGATGCCGTTTCTTTCATTGAAAAAAAAATCTAATTAATAAAAAGGAATCATGATGAGAAGGGTAGTTGTTACCGGAATAGGAATGGTGTCTCCATTGGCCCCATCGGCCGGAGAAACTTGGTCTCGATTACTTAATTGTGAATCGGGTGTGAGGCGGATTGTGTCTTTCGATGTGAGTGATTTGGCGTCGAAGGTAGCTGGGCAAGTTCCGACAGAAGAGACTGCTCCGAATGCTCCTACCCTTTTTGATCCGCTAAAGTATGTAACAACAAAAGAGCTTGGAAGAATCGATAAATTTATTCTGTTTGCTTTGGCTTCCGCGACTGACGCTATGGAAGATTCAGGATTGGTTGGAAATTTATCGGATGAAGAAAAAGAACGTTTTGGTGTAATAATCGGATCGGGAATCGGAGGATTGCCG